>CAMWWG010000155.1 GCA_947177935.1 uncultured Ruminococcus sp.
CTGATAAATTATGTAACAGGAAAATGCCGAGTGCTCCAGGCATATGATATGGATTCTGATTTCAAACCGTTCACTGCCGGAACGGATGAGGAATCTAATTCGTTTAAGGACACAAATTATTCTGTTTCCTACAACGGTGAAAGCAAGATGATTACCGTGAAATTCCGGACTTCTGAAAATTCCGACGACTGGGAGGTGTTAGAATTCCAGAAATAATTTTTAATATTAAGTATTGACAGAACGAATCAGACAACATAAGACAGATAAGATAGATAAGATAGAATAAAAGAAAAACAAATAGATAATTTATTTTATTTTTCCTAAGGAGGAATTACCATGAAAAAATATCAGAAATTTTTAAGTCTGCTTGCAGGTATCATCCTGGCAGGAGCTGCGCTGTGTGCCATCCCGGCACATGCGGCGGAAGTTGTCGATCTTCCTGAACCAACTACAGAGCCCCCCATTTGTATTGAACCCTGGTGGCATGAATACAAACTGGACAATCTGGATTTACATGCGGGGGACGTTCTGCAACTGGAATTTACGGCACAGGGCGAATTCAATATACATTTTGACCTTTACAATGCGGAGGAAGAATTGAGAGCATTTGCATCGGATTATCTTGCCAGCGATTCGGCTTCTCAAATTGTCTGGGAATGTACCATTCCGGAAGATATGGATTCCGTGAAAATCTATTCTATGATATTTTCTGACAATGACGCTGAACTGACGAATTACAAAGTGATTTCTGAATCCAATCAGGTTTATGTCCGGGATGCTGTGATGCTTGTAAAGTATCTGCATGGGAAACAGAGTATTTCCAGATCTGAATTTGAAAAACTCGACCGGAATCAGGATCATGTTGTGAATATTTTTGATTTTCTGCTTGTTAAGCAGGAATTAATCGGGGAAATTACAGCAGAGAAAGAAGAAAAGGTGACAGCTGTCACAACAATTGACAGCACGGCGGCTGTGACAATTGCTGGATGGGATTCTGCAATGAGTGATGAGAATTATATCATCAATTCTTATGAGGAACTGGAAGAAGTCATCACACCGCTGTTTAAGTCGGCTGTTGTACGGTCTCTGGAAGAAACATACAATCCGGAATTCTTTGAAAATAACATGCTTTGCCTGAATCTCTGGGCGCAGAATTCCGAAGATGATTTTTATATGCAGATCAGCAACGTTTCCAGTAAACAGAATCAATTATTGATTGATTATGATAAGATTTATATTGATGGATTCGTCGGCGAGAAGAAAGTCCTAATTTCACAGGTTGCTGTTCCAAAATATGATTATGATGCGGTTGTCTGGGGCATGAAAGATGCTGTATCAATCCCATATGAATACGCTTTTGATAGTGTAGAGGGTTATGAAAATACACTGGTAGCAAGATCAAATGCTTTGATTTCCAGTTATGAAGAATTGACGAAGTATGCGGAAATACTGCCGGGAGAAATCGCACAGACTGTACTTGGGAAATATACAGAAGAATTTTTTGAGACAAAATCTGTTTATTTCCGTCCGGTGTCTTATGAAGAACCCACTCGTGAAAGTGCCTGGAATGTAACCAAAACAGGTAATTACATCACAGCGGATATTAAGGTCAGCCGCACGCCTACGGATTTTCTGGTTGGCACAATCGGGCTCGGACAACTGATTTTAAATAAATCTGATGCACAAAATGCAACAGTTTCCTGCCGGGCATGTGAGGCTGTCATGAAGGGTTATTCTTCTAATGAAACTTTTGAAGATGAAATGCTTGTCTATCCCATCCCGGGGACTGGTGCGTCATTCTGTGTGAATCAATATCAGTTCCTGAATGAGAATGCGCTGGAATTTTACTGGTATTATTCCGGATCAGGCGGAAGTGGCTATAAATTTATTGAATCCATAGAAACAGATTCTGATTTCAGACCTTTTGGCGCTCCTGAGGATAATCTTCTGATTGCACCAGGCGAGGAAGAACTTTATCTCGGCGAGAATTATGGTATTTCTTATGATCCAGAATCTGGAATTGTAACAGTCATATTCCGGAAGAATGCAGATTCTGACGAATTGATTGCAAAAAAATATTCCGTGGCGGACATCTGGGGATAAGTGTATTTGATAGATCTGCGTTTTGTGTCTGACAAATTTTTTCAGAAAGCATAATTGCATCCTGTCGGGGTATACTATTACGGAGCTGAATTTTTTCAGCTCCGTAAATGCAGAAAAATGCAGGAAAGGAGTCAGGCACATGATACGAAAAAATGCAATCTTCCCGGCGGTCGGCATGGCGCTTGCCTTAACCGGTTGTGGCATGAATAAGACGGACGATCATGACAGGGCTGTGAGAATCACAGAACCGGATTATCCGGCGGAAACCGTCCGGGCGACAGAGCCGAAACGTTATAATCATGGTAATTATGATCCTGAAAATAACGACGAAACAAATGAATTCGGCGATGCTGTAAATGATGCTGTGGGTGATGTGATGGACGACGCAGGGGATGTTGTCAGCGACGTGGCAGACGGCGCAGGAGATGTCGTCAGTGACGTGGCGGACGGCGCAAGAGACGTTGTCAGTGATGTGGCAGATGCCGGAAGAGATCTGAAAGACGATGCTGAAAGACATGATTAATCAATATCATAAATTATTGAAATAAATTATTTTAATTGGTTTTTCTGACTCTGATTGTTTTCAGAGTCATTTTTTCTTCAAAAACCCTTGCAATTTCCGGAATCATATGCTATAATAATAGTATTGCAGTGACAGGGCTGAAATTATTTCAAAAATTTACATAAGAAAGGATTTTACGTTATTATGGAAGAAAGACAGATTTCAATTACAGCGAAAAATAACAAGAATGTCCGTCTTGGTCTGATCCCCGGACATTTCGCAACGAATCACTCTCATGTCAATTATTTTGTGGACATGACGACCATCAAGACACAGTACCGTGCGGCAAAAGAGGCGGCACACGAGCTTGCCAAGGCTTACGCACATTCCAAAAAGATTGACACAATTCTTTGCTTTGAGGGAACGGAGGTCATCGGCGCATTCCTGGCACATGAACTGGCTGACATTGCCAACCGAATGAACGGCGGTCAGGATGTGGCTGTGATTACGCCTGAAACAAACATGAATAATCAGATGATTTTCCGGGACAATCTCCAGAAATATATTTATAATAAAAATATTTTATTATTGATGTCTTCCGTGTCAACTGGCAAATCTATCACACGTTCTGTAGACTGCCTCCAGTATTACAGCGGTGTCCTGGTGGGGATTGCCTCTATTTTCAGTGCAATCAAGGAATATCATGGCATTGAGATCGACAGTGTATTTCATTTAGATGATCTGCCCGGCTATAAGACCGCTCTGCCGTCAGAATGTGAACTGTGCCAAAAGGGCGCTAAGGTGGATGCCATTGTGAACAGCTTTGGCTATTCTAAAATATAATTATTATATTTTATGTTCAGTGATTAAGTCTCGGAAACTGCCGAAAATTGCGGGCACTTCCCCTGTGATTATCTGGTATGCGGCGTTTT
>CAMWWG010000156.1 GCA_947177935.1 uncultured Ruminococcus sp.
GATCCTGAAAACGTCCGTGTACAACAGACATTTGTACTCGCAATTATAACTATAACATATATTTCCGGATTTGTCAAGGGCTTTTTGCAAATCCAAAAAAGAATCTCCCAGGCTTGACAGATTTTTTCCAGTATGCTATAATAAATATTGCCAGATTAGATTTATATAGTTTTAATGATTAAATTATTAAAATCAGATACAATCAGATTAGATTCAGAGAGGAGCATCCGCTATGAAAATTGCTGTGATGACCGATACCAACAGCGGTATGACCGTCCCGGAGGGTGAAAAACAAGGGATTTTTGTACTCCCCATGCCCGTCATTATCAATGAAAAAAATTACCTGGAAGGCGTGAACATTACAAGCCGGAAACTGTTTCAGGCGCTTCGGGACGGGATTCCCGTTTCGACGTCTCAGCCGTCCCCGGCGTCCCTCACGCAACTGTGGGAACGGATCTTTGCACAAGGCTATGATGAAATTGTCTATATCCCCATGACAAGCGGATTATCTGGTTCATGCAGCACAGCAATCCAACTAGCAAAGGATTACGGCGGACGTGTCCAGGTAGCAGATAATCACAGAATTTCCCTGCCACAAAAATATTCCGTCCTAGATGCGAAACAGATGGCGGATCGGGGTATGACGGCGGCAGAAATCAGGGACAGGCTCGAACAGAACGGGCTGAATGCCATGATTTATATTGCGGTGGACACGCTGGAATATCTTCGAAAGAGCGGACGTGTCACAGCCGCCGGGGCTGCAATTGCCACTGTAATGAACATCAAGCCCATTCTGAGCATTCATGGCGGGAAACTTGACGCATTCGCAAAAGTCCGTGGCATTCGGAACTGTGAGAAAAAAATGGTTGCGGCACTGCGTCATGATGTGGAAACGGATTTTGCCAGATTTCCGAAAGAAAAGCTTATGATTGCAACCGCCGGGAGCTTTGAAACCAAAGAATCCGAGGAAGAATGGCGGCTGGTCGTCCAAGACGCATTCCCGGAATTTAAAGTCTCCTATGAACCATTATCCTGTAGCATCAGCAGTCACACCGGCGCAAATGCAAGAGGACTTGGCGTGATTGTCAGAGAGTAAATTTCTGGTAATTTAAAAATAATTTTATAGTTAGGAGCTGATTTGAAATTCATGGAAACATTCAACCGGATTATTTCTGAAATTGACGGCTTTGTCTGGGGTGTTCCGCTGTTAATACTAATTATTGCCTGTGGAATGGTTCTGTCCTGCCGGACAGGTTTCGTCCAATTGCGAAAACTTGGAAAAGCACTTGTTTACATGGTGAAAGACGAGGAAAACGGAAGCGGAGAAGTTTCCAGTTTTGGGGCACTATGTACGGCACTGTCCGCAACCGTCGGCACAGGGAATATTGTCGGCGTTGCCACGGCAATTGCGGCAGGCGGTGCGGGAGCACTGTTCTGGATGGAAATTGCTGCATTCCTGGGTATGTCCACAAAATATGCGGAGGGACTTCTTGCGATCAAGTACCGGACGAAAGCCGCTGACGGAAGCATCCTTGGAGGACCATTCTATTATATCGAGAACGGTTTGGGAAAAAAATTCAAGTGGCTTGCTAAATTATTCGCTTTGTTCGGCTTGCTTGCCGGATTACTGGGAATCGGAACAATTACACAGATTAACGGAATTACTTCGGCGGCAAACAACTTCTTTGATCCGGATGCTGTGCATACTGTCCGGATTCTGGGTCAGAATGTGACCTGGACAACAATTATTTCCGGATTACTGATCACTATCTGCGTGGCATTGATTATCATCGGCGGCATCCAAAGAATAGCGAACGTCTCAGAAATCGTTGTCCCGGTAATGATTGTGCTTTATGTGGGGAGCTGTTTATTCATCATCCTGGGACATATCACGGAAATACCGGCGGCAATTGCAACGGTAATGGAAAGTGCATTCGGATTAAGACCGCTTGCCGGAGGGATTGCCGGGAGCGCAGTAGTAATGCTGTCCATGAAAAACGGTGTATCACGAGGAATTTTTTCGAATGAAGCAGGGCTTGGTTCTGCGCCGATTGCGGCGGCGGCAGCGAAAACGAAAGAACCCGTTCGACAGGGACTTGTCACCATGACCGGAACGTTTATTGATACAATTTTAGTCTGCACCATGACAGGACTTGCAATCGTCATGGCAGGAAGTTATGAAAAAGATCTGGAGGGCGTCCAGATCACAACGGACGCATTCTGTTACGGACTGCCGTTCCCGGAACGGATTTCTTCATTTTTGTTGATGCTTTGCCTTGCGGTCTTTGCATTTACAACGATTCTGGGGTGGAATTATTATTCTGAACGCTGTTTGTCGTATCTGGTCGGAAAATCGGATCCCAAAATTACAGTAATTTATCGTTGGATCTATGTGGCGGCCGTCTTTATTGGTCCATATCTGACTGTAGAAGCTGTCTGGAACATTGCAGACATTTTTAACGGATTGATGGCATTGCCGAACGTTATTGCATTAATTGGATTGTCCGGCGTTGTCTCAAAAGAAACAAAAGACTATCTGGAACGTCTGAAATCCGGAAAAATAAAATAATAATACAACACAAAAAAGACCGGAAAGCCGGTCTTTTTTGGATATTTTAATTTAAATCAATAACGGAGATGGTGGGATTCGAACCCACGGACCGGGATAAACCGATCAAACGATTTCGAGTCGTTCTCGTTATGACCTCTTCGATACATCTCCATGCACAGCAGTTAAAATAACTGCTGTTATTTTTTGGTATGAAATTAATGAATCGCTACGCCTACATAAGCACTTTTCACCAGAATGTCACTTGCATCAAATGAATTAATTTTACCATCCTGATTGAAATCATAAATGGCAAAATAAGAATCAGAAAGCTCTTTCTTATTGACTTCCAGTCCGAGATTTGCCGCAAGATTCAGCACATACACAGCATCCACTGCATTCACCATGCCATCCGCATTGCAGTCACCGGAAAGCTGTTCCGGCTTTGCTACAATCACACTGCACACAGCCGTATTGCCCTCACTATCCGTTGCTGTAATCTCGGCTGCACCATAATTCACTGCTTGAAGTGTATCACCGGAAACGGATACGACAGATTCATCAGACGAAACAAGTTTCACACCGGAAATATTTGCTAATTTCTCCGTTGCACCGATCTGATCCAGGACAACACCTGCATAAGTCAGCATGGATGCTTTCGGAAGATTCACTGTGACCTGCACCGTATCTCTTGAACCATTGCTTGAAATTGCTGTAATTGTTGCCGTTCCGTTGGAAATACCGGAAATATTGCCTACAGCATCCACCGTTGCAATTGTTGGATCAGAAGACTCAAAACTCAGAAGTCCGTCCCCTGTCAGATCCGGTTTCACAGAAGTCTCCGGCTCTGTGATCGTGAACTGTTTCTGGGAAAATTTCACTTTCTGAGAATACATCACATCCCGGTCTGTCGGCGTTTCAATGCCTTTGACAACACCGGAAGAAGAATACTGCCATGCGTGATAATCGCCCTTATAATCCGTCTGTG
>CAMWWG010000157.1 GCA_947177935.1 uncultured Ruminococcus sp.
CCATTGTCACGGATGCCGGAATGCCCTGTATTTCTGATCCGGGTGAAAATTTAGTCCGGGCATGTTATGAACAGGGGATTTCTGTTCAGGCTGTCCCCGGCGCAAGCGCTGTGATTACAGCATTATCCGTCTGCGGCGGTTCAACCAGACAATTCGTGTTTTATGGATTTCTGCCAATGGAAAAGAAACAGCGTTCAGAAATGCTCCAAGAATTGAAAACAGAATCCCGGACAAGCGTTCTCTATGAAGCGCCCCATAAACTCTGCCGGACGCTTGCGGATCTGTGTGAAACTGTTGGAGCTGACCGGCAGATTGCGATCTGTCGGGAACTGACAAAAATTCATGAGGAAGTGTTAAGATTCCCATTAAAAAACGCTGTAAATTATTACATGGAACATGCACCACGTGGAGAATTTGTTCTGGTTCTGGACGGCGCAGAAAAGTCACAGCAGGATGACGCATTCACACTGGAAGACGCTGTTTCCATCGCAGAATCTTATCTTGCACAGGGAATGCCGGCGATGACTGCTGCAAAATCTGCGGCAAAACAGACCGGGCTTTCTAAAAATCAGATCTATCAGGCTTTGCATTCCTGATTTTTCTGTTGATTTTTCAGTTGACATTTCCGGAAATCTGTTGTATAATTAATTTAATTTGAAATTTAAAAATAATCTTAGAAACGGAGCTGTGCTATGCAGAACAGAGAAACATGGGATGATCTGAAAAAACGTGCAAGATGGGATAGAATTTTCGGCGCTCTCGCCATTCTGGTGCTGTTATTACTGCTGATGATTTCCGGAATCAGTTCTTGTTCCAGGAAATCCAAGGAAAACCAGGATAACATCCAGGCGAATGCAGGGGAGACGCTCCCGGCAAGTTATATAATCACCACGCCGTCGGAGCAGGAACAGACGGCGGATCATTCCCATGCGGTCTTCCTCAGTCCTTCCACACAGGAGGATAATGTCTATGCCTGTGATAACACGATCACAGAAGAAGCCGCTATGTGGATGATTACCCGGCAATTAAAAATTCTCCTGGAAGATGCCGGCTATGAAGTATACTTATGCGGTGAAGATGACACTGTACCGCAAAAATTAGAGCTCGGCAATTCCCTTGCATGTGGGGCTTATGTCGCAATTCACAGCAATTCCAGCGGTGAATCCGGAGATGGCAAGGGGACAGAAATTTATTATAATTCCAACATTGCCGGCAGTCTGGCGCTTGCGGAGTATATCTATAATCACGTTGCGGCGTTGACGCCGACGGAGGACAGAGGCGTGAAAGACCAGACGCAAAGGGATCTGTATGAAATCAATAATAATCAGACTGCCTGCTGTCTGTTAGAAGTGGAATTTCATGATGATATGACGACTTCCAGATGGATTCTGGATCATACGAATGAACTTGCGGAATCTATCCGGGACGGCATTATGGATTATATGAATAATCCGGCATCGGTTTCTAATTATGCGGATAATGCTGGGAATTATTCTGATTCTGAGACACTGCCGCCGTTTTCCGGTGACGGAGATCATTAAGGTGAAATCCATGCAGAAAATAAATTATGATCTTGAAATGCAGAAAATATTAGATTCCGGCAAACCGGATGTGCTGCTGCATGTCTGCTGTGCACCGTGTTCGAGTGCTGTTCTGGAGAGAATTTCCCAACAGGCAAATCTGACATTGTTTTTTTACAATCCGAATATCATTCCAGAATCAGAATATCAATACCGATTGCAGGAGTTACAGCGTCTTGTGCAGGAAATGCCCTGTGCTGAGGGGATTGCAATTCTGGAAGGAGAGTATCAGCCGAAAAAGTTCCTGGAATTTGCAGAGAAATTAGCCGAAGAGCCCGAGCGTGGCAAACGTTGTCAGCAGTGCATTGCCATGCGTCTGGAGGAAACTGCCAGACAAGCCTGGATTCTTGGCGCGGATTATTTTGCAACAACATTGACGTTAAGTCCGCACAAAGACGCTTTCTTTATTAATACCGCAGGTTATGCCATTGCGGAACAATATGCCGTGCATTGGATGCCGTCGGATTTCAAGAAAAAAAACGGCTATCTGCGTTCGATTCAATTATCCAAAGAATATTGCCTTTACCGGCAGGACTTCTGTGGCTGTCCATTTTCCAGAAAATTAAAACACCCTGAAAATTAATACAGGGTGTTTTTTATGATTAATTTTTTAATATTCCCACAATTTCATCATAGGATTTGTAAATATCCAGTGCAATTTCTTCTATGGCATGTTCGTTCTGGAATTGTTCATATTCCTGGAATGTAATTTCTTTGTTGTTTAAATAGCATTTGCTGAGACTGCCATCTCTGTTGATTTCTTCCTCCTGCGGAATGCCATCATTGTTATCATCATGGAACATATAACTTTTCAGCATATCTGTTTCTTTCAGGGTATGTTCCGGGGTAATTGTCAGGAAACATTCATAATAAATCAATCCGGCAAACTCCGTGAAAGAATAAGTGATGCAGTTGTCAAACGGATAAATCCAGTAGCCCATATTACCGCCTGCGCCGTAGGGATAGCGATCCATAATTGTATAGATCTGGTCGTCTGCATAAGAATACATATTCATCCAGCTACTAAGATGATTGATGATTAATTCTGGTGTACCGTCTTTGTCAATGTCATATAAGCCATAGCTGGTGTTATCACTGCCGAATTCCTGGTGATCGTTTTCGCAGATTTCCAGATAGGCAGTCAGATAAGCAGGTCTTGTTGTGACTGGGTCTGTTTCTGTCCGGATTGTTTCAACAGGCGGAACAGTTGCGTCCGGTTCTGTGATGGGTGGTTCTGTCACTGCAACAGGCGCTGTGTCTGCATCTGTCATGACTGGTTCTGATGCAGAGATAACCGTTTCTTTGTGTATCGGCGGTATTGTGGTTGTTGCTGTTGTTGAAGTTGTTGAGGTTGTTGTAATTGCTGTGATTGCTGTTACTGGAGCTGTTTGCGTGGTGGTGTGTGTTGTTGTCATTGTCGTGTCTGTAGTTGCTATGACAGCGAGCGCTTGTGTTGTAATCGAAGTTTCAGAAGAAGTTGTGCTTTCTGTTTGGTTTGTCGTAGAAATATCTGTATTGCTATTATTTTCTGTCATAGAATTTAACTCTTCGGAGGGAGGATTCAGACGTGTTAATTTCCAGATTCCTCCGATTGTTCCGCCCATAATCAGCACACAGGCGGTTGCAATTCCGAAAGTTTTTGTCCAGGGAATAAATTTTACATAAGGTGTATGATAAGTTTCTGAAATTGTTTCTTTCTTCTCATTCATAGCGTTTCTCCTTTCACAGATCTGATGATAGATCTTTTCTTGAGTTGCTTTATCCGTAGCCGGATAGTTGTCTGCAATCTGTTTTGCGGTCTGCTCGTTCATATGATGCAGGAATTTTCGGATTTTTTTTTGATTCATCGTGATTCCTCCTCAGAATGTAAAATTTCTAGCGAGTAACATTGTTTTCAGACGTTTCAATGCTCTGGAACACCGAACCCGAATCGTAATCGGATTTAATTTTACA
>CAMWWG010000158.1 GCA_947177935.1 uncultured Ruminococcus sp.
CAACGTATAGAAACACCCATAAAATAATTATACTAACTAAATCCTATCATAAATACCTCAATATCTCAGAATTTAAAATTTTTTATATATGCTATATTTATTTGTCAGCAAATCAGTTTTGAAAAATCCGTTTTGCAATATCAACTGTTTCTTTGGCATCTTTTGCATAGAAATCCGCTCCGATTTTTTCCGCATAATCCGCCGTCAGGACAGCGCCTCCGACAACAGTTTTGCACCAGGGACAACGTTCGTGCAGCAATTGAATAGTTGCCTCCATGGATGGGAGCGTGGTCGTCATCAATGCAGATAAGCCAACTAATGGCGCATGGCTTTTTTCTGTCGCTTCTGCAACGGCTTCATAGGGGACGTCTTTCCCCAGATCAATCACTTGATAGCCGTAATTCTCCAGCAGGATTTTAACAATGTTTTTGCCGATGTCGTGAATGTCGCCCTTGACAGTGGCTAGTACAATCGTCCCACGGTTCACAGATTCTGTATTGGATTCACAGAGATGGTTCTTGATGACTTCAAATGCCGCCTGTGCCGCCGATGCTGAAGAAATTAACTGCGGCAGAAAGATCTTTCCGGCTTCAAAATCAGCTCCGGCTTTATCCAATGCCGGAATCAGCATATCATTGACAATGTGCATCGGCTCAAAGGATATTAATAAATTTTTGGTAAGCGTTCCGGCTTCCGATTTGAGTCCGGACAGAATCGCAGATTCCAGAGTTGTGCCGGAATCAGGATTATGATTACTGATATTAATATTATTTTCAGATGATTCTGTCCCGTAGTGTGCAATGTAATCCACAGCGTTTTTGTCAATATTCGCTAATAATTTATATGTCCGGACGCAGGACATCATGCTTGCTGTATTAGGATTGACGATCGGCAGATCCAGTCCGGCATACAATGCCATGGTCAGGAAATTCCGGGTCACTAATTCCCGGTTTGGCAGTCCGAATGAAATATTGGACACACCAAGAACTGTATGCAAGCCTAATTCTGTCTTAACTCTGTGGAGCGCATCCAATGTCTGCATGACGCCTTCCTGTTCTGCAGAGGCTGTCAGTGTCAGACAGTCAATATAGACATCCTCCCTACGGATTCCCAGAGCTAATGCACGGTTTAGGATTTTTTCAGCAATTGCAAAGCGTCCCTCAGTTGTCTTCGGGATTCCGTTTTCATCAAGCGTCAATCCTACAACAGCCGCACCGTATTTCCTGACTAACGGCAAAATGGTATTCAGAGACGCATCCTCGCCGTTAACGGAATTCACAATGGGTTTGCCATTATAACATCGTAATCCGGCTTCCAGCACTTCCGGATTGGTGGAATCCAACTGCAAGGGGGTGTCCGTAATGCCCTGAATGGCTTTCACAGTCTCCTGCATCATGGAAATTTCATCAATATCCGGCAGACCGACATTGACGTCCAGAAGATCTGCTCCGGCATTGATCTGCGCAATTGCCTGATTGAGAATATAATCCAGATCATGTTCCATTAAAGCCTGTTTGAATCGCTTTTTGCCGGTGGGATTGATCCGTTCGCCGATGACCCTGGGCTGATTGATAATCACAGTTTTATTGGCGGAACATACAGCCGACGGAATTTTTTTAGAATGAAAATTAATTTTAATATTCTCTGCATCTGATAATTTCCGGCGGAGCATTCCGGCAACAGCCCGGATATGTTCAGGCGTTGTACCACAGCAGCCGCCGAGAATCACAGCGCCCAGATCAATGAATTTTTCACAGCATTCGGCAAATTCTTCCGGGTCAAAATGATATTGACTCGTTACAGGATCGGGCAGTCCGGCATTTGGTTTGACAATCACCGGGAGCGTCGTCCATCTGCAAAGTTCCTCCACAATCGGGAGCAGTTCCACAGGACCAAGCGAACAGTTGACGCCAATTGCATCCACACCGAGCCCCTCTAATGTGAGCGCCATTGCCGGGATTTCACAACCTGTGAATGTCCGGCGATTTTCTTCAAAGCTCATGGTAACAAGAATTGGTTTGTCACTGTGTTCTTTCGCCGCCAGGACGCCCGCACGGACTTCCAGGAGATCCGTCATTGTCTCAAATACAATCAGATCCGCATCCGCTCCGGCTTCAATCTGTTCCCGGAATATATCATAAGCTTCTTCAAATTTCAACGTCCCGGTCGGTTCTAACAACTGTCCGATTGGCCCGATATCTAGGGCGATATATTCTGCACTGGATTGTTTTGCGTTCGCAATTGCCGTCCGGATAATGTTCTGGACGGATTGATGTGTTTTCACCATTTTCAGACGATTTGCGCCGAATGTATTGGTATAGACGACATTTGCACCAGCATTCACATAAGATCTGTGAATATTGGTAATCAGCTCCGGCTTTGTGAAATTCAGCAGTTCCGGAATACCGCCGGGCGGTAATCCTGCGGCTTGGAGCATTGTTCCCATACCGCCGTCAAGAACCAGAAATTTATGCTTTTCAAGAATTTTCTGAAAATCAGGATTTTTCAATTACAGTGGACTCCTTTCACACGATAGGGACAATTTTGGGAAAGATTACATGCAGTACAGCCTTTTCGTTTTTTTTCTACAGGCTGATCCGATAGACCGATGATCGCCGTGACGGATTTTCTGGGTGTCATCAAATTGCTTTCTGTCAGACAAATCCCGGTTGTCTTCTGTGCTTGCAGGAGCGATAATATATCACTCTGTACAGATAACGGGAAATCTCCGTAACCAGGACTGAACCGGAATGTTGTATAATCATCCGGGAAATTCCGGAGGATTTCTGATTCTGCCAGATCGCAGAATTGTTCCGTCAGAGCGCTTGCCATGGCATCCGTCATCATCCCGGCAAGAACGTCCGCCGTCTGTGCAAGCCGGATGCAGGTATCCACGTTCTGAGATAACGTCGCACAGAACAGAATGACATTATTGCAGTTTTTCAAATGTTTTTGAATATCCTGTCCGGTTAATAGAAATTCTAAATCTTTTTTGGCAAATAATTTCCAGGTATATTTGGGACGGATTGCCTGCAATAATTTCTGTTCGCAGGTGTCGGCAAGTTCCTGGAATGCCTGACCGGGACTTTCATGGAATCCCATATATCGAAATGCCTGTTCCCGGTCTATGGCATTTAAATTATGATGTAAATTTAATTCACTCATCTGCCTAAAATCCCGGAAACAGCCTGTGTAATCCGTTCTGCAACATAGGGATTGTTCATTGTATATAAATGAATCCCATCCACGCCGTTCGCCGCCAAATCTACAATCTGATCGACAGCGTAGGCAATTCCGGCATCCCGGATTGCTTCCGGACTGTGTCCGAAATGCTGCATCATCACTGTGAATTTCCGGGGGAGGCTTGCGCCGCACAGGCTGATCATTCTCTGAATTTGAGACGCATTGACAACAGGCATAATGCCTGCCTCAATTGGTACATGAATCCCGATAATTTCACATTTTTCCCGGAATTCATAGAAATATTGATTATCAAAAAATAACTGCGAAATC
>CAMWWG010000159.1 GCA_947177935.1 uncultured Ruminococcus sp.
TACCGATTGATAGTTCTGAAACAACAACATCAACATCTCATGGTCAAAATGATAGCTGGATCGAATGGTCTGAAACCACAACATCTCATAGCGACGTTGTTTTACCGATTGATAGTTCTGAAACAACAACATCAACATCTCATGGTCAAAATGATAGTTGGATTGAAGGTTCTGAGACAACAACAGCTACAGTAAATGAATCCGTTGCACCAGCGAGTGAAACTACTACTACTGAAACTACAACCACTACAACTGAAACAACAACTACATCAATTTCAAGTTCTTCCAGCACAGCAAGAACAAATGCAGTAAGAAATACTACAGTAAGAACAAATACCAATACAGCTTCAAGATCTACTACATCCACAACAAACAGAGCTGCTTCCAACAATACAAAAGCAAGTGCTAGCCCGAAAACAGGCTCTGAGGCAATTGTAGTAACAATTGGTTTACTTGCAGTTTCTGGAATCACACTCTTAGCAACACGCAAAAAAGATGATAAATAATCTGATTTGCAAATCACGTAAAAAATAAAAGAAGGACGGCAATTTTGCCGTTCTTCTTTTTTTAGGATAGGAATTTTATGATAAAAATGCGGGGACAGCTCGCTTTTTATCAAAAGAAGCCCCCGTCTCTATAGGCGGGGGAGGATGTCAATTTATCGTCTCTGTCGGGAAATTGTTTTCTTCCGCCCAGTTCAGAATTTCAGAATCAGCAGGCGCATGAATCACGCAGGGCGTACCGGATTCAAATTCAATCTCTGCTAATCCCCAGTTATCACAGGAGAGAGCCGGATTCAGGATCGACAAATCCTGCAAAGCCAGGCAATTTGTTAGCATTTCCTCGTCTGTCTCCGTGACGGATGCCGGGATTGTCAGTTCTGTCAGACTGATGCAGTTAGAGAATGCGCCACGTCCGATAGAAGTCACAGATTCCGGGATGTTGATATCTGACAGCATTTCGCAATCAGCAAATGCCTGTTCATTGATAATCTGAATTGTGTCGGGCAATGTGATGGATGTCACATTCCAGGTGGCTTCAAACGCATACTGTCCGATTTCTGTCACCGGATATCCTCCGATCTGGGACGTAATGACAAGTTCCGTATCAGATCCGGTGAAATCCAGGATGATTGCCGTTCCATCCGCACGGATTTCATAGATAAACTGATCCAGGCTTGTGGCATCCGGTTCGATGTCCGTGGAATCCGGGATCAATGTTTCTTCCGGCGGTTTGGAAGTCGGATACTGATCCGGATCAAATGCAGTTTCTTCCGGAATTTCGGCATCTTGGGAATTTTGAGAATCTTGGATGACAGCAGGATCTTCCGTTTCGCCGGAATCCGGATTGGAATCACAGCCGCACAGGAACATCCCGGAGAGGCTGACCAGGCATACAAATAGGAAATTTAAATTTTTCAATTTTTTAAAATTTCTCATGATTTCTTGTTCCTCATCTTGGCACGCTGGGCATTATCCAGAATACGTTTGCGGATTCTCAGATTTTTCGGTGTAACTTCCAGTAATTCATCATCTGCCAGGAATTCCAGACAATCTTCCAGACTCATAATTCTCGGCGGTACAAGACGCAGTGCGTCATCACTGCCGCTGGCACGGGTGTTCGTGAGATGTTTTCTCTTGCAGACATTGACAACAAGATCCTCTGCTTTCGGAGAGACACCAACAACCATGCCTTCATAGACCGGAACGCCTGCGCCGATAAAGAGCGTGCCACGTTCCTGGGCATTGTATAATCCGTAAGTGACAGCTTCCCCGGATTCGTGACAGATCAGAGAACCGGCGCTTCTTCTGGGAATGTCGCCTTTATAGGGGATATAACTGTCAAAAACGCTGCTCATGATACCTTCGCCACGGGTATTTGTGAGAAATTCGCTTTTATAACCAAATAATCCACGGGACGGAATTAAAAATTCCAGACGGGTTCTTGTCCCCTGCGGCTGCATGGACTGCAATTCGCCCTTGCGAGTGCCCATTTTTTCCATAACCGTGCCGACGCACTCCTCCGGAACGTCCACTACAAGGCGTTCCTGCGGTTCGCAAAGTTTGCCGTTGATGGTTTTATATAATACCCTTGGCGTGGATACAGATAATTCATAGCCTTCACGGCGCATGTTTTCCACCAGGATAGACAAGTGCATTTCGCCACGTCCGGCAACGCTGAAAGAATCTGTATTATCTGTTTCAGTAACTCTCAGAGACACATCACGCAGTAATTCTTTGAACAACCGTTCCCGGAGCTGACGGGAGGTGACATATTTGCCCTCACGTCCTGCAAACGGGCTGTCATTGACAGAAAATGTCATTTCTACAGTTGGTTCACTGATGTGTGTGAACGGAAGTGCTTCGGAATGTTCCGGGGCGCAGATTGTGTCGCCGATGGTAATATCCGGAATGCCGCTTAAAATTACAATATCGCCGACAGTTGCTGTTTCTGTATTCACCTGGGCAAGTCCCTGCATCTGTGCAAGAGAAACAATTTTTGCCTGGTTATGTTTTTCCGGCTGATTGGAATTAACAACCACAACAGGCTGATTGACTTTCACAGTACCTCTCTGGATTTTGCCGACAGCAATTCTGCCGACGTAGTCATTATAATCAATGGAAGATACTAACATCTGGAACGGTTCTTCAGGTTCACCCTCCGGCGGAGCGATATAATCCAGGATGGTTTCAAATAAAGGCGTCAGATCCGTGCCAGGGGTATCCTTGTCAAGGGATGCAGTGCCGCTTCTGCCGGAGCAGTACAGAATCGGACTTTCCAACTGTTGTTCGTCAGCATCCAGATCCAGTAATAATAACTGGACTTCATCTGCAATTTCGTCAAGTCTTGCATCCGGTCTGTCAATCTTATTCACAACGATGATAATTTTATGACCCATTTCCAGGGCTTTGGACAGAACAAATCTTGTCTGCGGCATCGGACCTTCGGCAGCATCTACTAATAAAATCACACCGTCCACCATGGATAGGACACGCTCGACTTCGCCGCCGAAATCGGCATGACCAGGCGTATCAATAATATTAATCTTGATGTCCTTGTACTGGACAGCCGTGTTTTTCGCCAGGATGGTAATGCCTCTTTCCCGTTCAATATCATTGGAATCCATGACACGTTCAGCGACAGTCTGGTTTTCCCGGAAAACACCGCCCTGTTTGAGCATCTCGTCCACAAGCGTGGTCTTGCCGTGATCGACATGGGCAATGATCGCAATATTTCTTAAATTTTCTCTGATCATAAAAAAGCATCCTTTCTTTGCATTTTTATTTTTTTATTTTCATAAAATTTATTTCGCTTTTCCAGTATAGCATAATTTTTCTGAAATTGCAAGATATTTTTTGAAAAATTAGGAAATCTTTCAGAAATCTTTGTGCTGATTTGTTGTAAATTTCGTGAAATCAGTTGCAATTTGATCTGAAATGTGCTATAATAAACTATACTTGCCTGAAAATTTTAAAAAATAAATCAAAATCAGGCTTGATTTCTG
>CAMWWG010000160.1 GCA_947177935.1 uncultured Ruminococcus sp.
ATTCTAGACCGCCCCATTTCTCCACAATTTCGGAAAGCGTTAGAAAATTTTCTGCGGAAGATTCATAGATATAGAAAGAATCCCCGTATTTTTCCAGGGTTTCTTCCGGATCAGAGAAGTTCAGTGTGTTGAGCAGGATTTCTTTTATCACACTGGAGCCGGAACTGTCAGGATCTGTGGAACTTACTTTGAGATTCTCGGTCATGATGGTTATTAATTTCTGTTTCTGATCGTCAAAATAGGTGATTCGCAGAAAACAACCCGTTTCCGCCGTTTCCGGATGGACATCCAGAATCTTGACAATCGGAGAAAATCCGTTTTTCTCGTCCTGTCCATTTGTGCCTGGTTCTCCAGGATCGCCTTTTTCGCCCTGCAATCCACGTTCTCCAGGATCGCCCTGAATGCCCTGTACGCCCTGCTCTCCGGTTTCACCCCTTAAAGATACCAGCCAATCACTCGCAGAGCCTGTGAAGCCATTTTGGAGAGCTATTTCGTAGGCAGATAAACCGTCTGCGCCATCTTTGCCATTTTCACCAGGTTCACCCTTTTCTCCGGGAATTCCCTGAATGCCTTGCTTGCCGGGTTCGCCCGGTTCGCCTTTCTCACCTTGTAATCCACGCTCCCCAGGATCTCCCTTATCACCTTTTGCACCTGGTTGTCCTGGTGCGCCGTCTGCGCCGTCTCTGCCGGGTATTCCGGGTTCACCCTGTAAGCTTGTCAGCCAGTCAGATTCAGACCCGGAGAAACCGTTTCTGACTGCGATTTCATAGGCAGACAAACCGTCTGCTCCGTTCCTGCCTGGTTCTCCAGGGTCACCCTTATCACCTTTTTCGCCCTGAATCACGGATGAATCCGGAATTTCTGGCAAGCCATCTCCGGTGATGCTTTCCCGGACGATCATATCTGACAGTCCGTACTTGATAATCAGCTCGTCGTCCTGGATTCCCCGGATTTCCAATTTCAGCACACCTGGCACAGCCGTGAAATATTCATCAACTCTCCAGGTCAGAAAAATAGATTCCTGATCAATCCGCTTTTTGAGTGTCTGTTCGACCAGATTCTCAGCAGAATTGACGGCACGCAGGATAAAATCACGTGTTGACAAATTTACATCATGGTAATTTTTTGTTACTTCAAATGTCAGGTAATACGCATTTTTTTCCCCCGTTGCCAGCAGATGCCGCACGGATGACATGTCAATATATTTTTGATTCGCTTTTAGAATCATGCTTATCCCCCTGTTAAATCGTTTCTAAGCCTGTTGATTTGCGTTTTCAGGCGTTCGCCCATACGGACAGCCTGGGAGCGTTTTCGAGCCTGTGAGAGCGTCCGGGAGTCCTCTCCGATACATCTGATCTGCTGACCGCCCCGGAATTTCCATGTGATATTAGTGATGGTCGTGCCGTAGCTTGTGCCGTCCTTGTCCGTGATTTCAATATACTGCCCTAAATGCAGGTATTCCTTGCCGTGATAAGTCCCGGAAAATGGTCGGACTTGGATATTTCTCTGATAATAATGCAAAGCCTCAACAATCGGATATAAACTAAATCCACGATATTTATAAATAAATTCAATAAATGGATTGTTCTGGATGACCGTCTCAACATTGATCACACCTTTTTTAATTATTTTTCCACTATCGTTCCAAGGACATTTATTAAAAGCTTTGTCTTCCAGGATTACTTTTGCTTTGCAAAAATGAATCTGAAAGCCTGCAATTTCAAGTGTATTCTGTTCAAATTCTGAATGATCCAATTGTTTTGGCTCTGGATGATAATACGGCGTTTCAAATAAATGAAACTGAATATCTCCATCGTTTCCTGCATGGATAAATCCGCCCATATATTCTGCAAGCCATGCAGTATAGTCACGGATATTGTCCGATTCTTCGCCGGAAAGCAATAGAATCCATCTTACTTCTTCACGTGTTGAAATCCCATACCCGTTAAAAAGAGCACTAGAATTAGGAATCCGGGTGAAATCATTCTCTTTGGGGAACATATGGAAAACAAGAGGATTTTTCCAGAAATCTTGTTGTGCTAATCCTCCGTCCACAATCATTTGCAGAGCATTCCAGGCATTCCATAGATCACCAGTTGTTCCTAGCATTTGATAAACAGCATTCCCCGTTTGATTAAATGCCTCCGTGTCCAGTAAACACACATTGTCAGAAGCTGAAATTGTAAATATGTCGTTGTTTTTTGTGACAGAAGTCACATTGAAAATGCCTCTTTTGCCGCCGTCCTCCGGTGGATTCTCACCGAACCAGGAATACAAGATAATTGCCGCACCGTAAACGTCATAACGTCCGATATTTTGATCTTTTATCCTGAATTTCACAGAGAGTTGAGCCGGAGAAACACACCCGAACCCGAATGTGTTTCCGTTGACACACTGGGAAGTGACGGACAGCGAATTTTGGATGAGATCGCTTTCCGGAATCTCAAAAGTTCGTCCATCCGGCAGGAAAAGTTCTAGTCTTGCATGTTCTTCAATGATCATGTTTCAAACCTCCTCAATCGTGAATGAAACTGCATAAAGTGCAAATGTTTCGGGCGTTTCATTCATGATTTTTGTCACGGATATATCTGATGTGACTGTAAAAAAGCCTGATTTTTCGCCGTCCGGATTCTGGAAGATACCATAAAATTCTGGCTGTTCCAGGATTTCCATGAATGCTTCATACTCATCACCGTAAATTTCGGCAGTCACGGCAATCCGCTTTTTCTGCATCCGGACAGGGTAGGTGATTGTATGTCCGGATTCACTGGTAAACTGATTTTTTAGTGAAAAACAGGACAGATCATAACCTGAAATTTTGTCAAGTTCAAACATTTCTTCTTCGGAAATCCCGATTTTTAGATATGCCATCAGACGCTGACACCTCCTGACACTGCATTTGCCTGGTCGATTGCTTCGATTACAAAATCCTTGATTTCCGTATCGCCGATATAGATATTAAATTTTGGACTAATTTGTTGGTTTTTTGGTAACTCGAACTGCGAATTTTCCTGTCTTTCCGGCGCATTCTGAATCTGGTTATAAATCTGCGTCGGCTGTGCGATTGCCGAGAATCCCAGAGACTGTATGGCAGAATCAAACTGTGTTTGCAATCGATCGAAATCAATCTGGCTAAGCATCGCATTGAAATTTTCTGAAATTTCTGGATTTTCAAGCTTTAACTGCAAAGAATCCATGTCAACGCTGTCCATCATCGTATCAAGCGCATGATTAATATCCTGTTGCGTGCTGTCAACGGAATCTTCTACACCGACAACAATGCCAGGAAGTAAAAATTTACCGATTTCGTCACGCATTCGCTTGGATGGTGAATGAATCCCGAAAATTTCTTTAATTCCTATCATGAAATTATCGCCGAATTCGCCGAAAAAGCTCCCTAAATCAAAATTGACACCAAGCAGTCCGGAGAGAATCCCCTCCAGAATATTTTTGCCAATTTCAATCCAGTCAATAT
>CAMWWG010000161.1 GCA_947177935.1 uncultured Ruminococcus sp.
CCACAGGATGGGGAAAACTTGTTGAAACATAAAAAGCAAATCAAAATTTTCCCTGTATAAGTCTTTTTGCTTCTGCGCATACTAGCCTTGTGAGTGCTGAAATCTCTCACAGGTTTTTGTTATTTGAATTTAAAATCTGAATTTAAATCTCACAGAAAGAGGTATGAAATTTTATGAGTACTAACACTGTCTGGGATAAACTCTGTCTTACGCTCCTGATTATTGGCGGCATTAACTGGGGTCTTGTCGGGATTTTCCAGTTTGACCTTGTCGCATGGCTTTTCGGCGGGACAGCATCCCTCCTGAGCAGAGTGGTCTACATTCTTGTAGCCGTTTCTGCCGTCTGGTGCACAACGCTTCTGTTCCGTGATAGCGAAGATTCCGGCGAAATCCGGACAATCGGCTAAATCAGAAGTAAGAACAACATGCAAAACGAGAGATCCCTCCGTCTGTCCGGAAAGAAACAGGCGGAGGATTTCTGTTGCAGATTTTATTATAGTAAAAAAGCCGGTTTTTGTCAAGTACATATATTATTTTAAAATCCTAAAAGCTGGCAGTTATTATCTCTCCGGAATGCTTGGAACATGTTATTTTTTCAAAAGAGATTGCACAATATCAGGAAGAGCATATGCTAAGAATTAGGGGCATCTTGCTGAGATTTGATAAATTATTAAGATATTATTTTTAAAAAATATATTGACTTCTGTTCAAAAACATGATATAATGATAATAGGAAAAGAAATAGCATCATCTATTACAACTACTAACAATGTAGAAATTGCAGAATTTACAGCACCTACGGCAGGAACATATACAATAAGAGTATATAAATATGGTTCTGCATTAACTGAAAATGTCAAGTATGGCTTATCATGGATTGAGGAGTGATTTTATGAAAAAGAAACTGGTTGCCTTGCTAAGTAGTCTTGCACTGCTAGCAACCGGTACGCCGGGTATGTTGTCTGCAAATGCGATTGCTGATACAGAGAACAATACAAATCCATATGTTGATTTCGATTACGAATCCTACAGGGAAAAATCCTATTATTTCAATTCTGATGGTGTGATTTACTATCAAGGAAGTTATCCTGTTTTGGGAAAAGATTGTTATGATAGCGGCTTTGATACCTGGATCAGAGCTCCGAAAGTTGTTGATTTCAGCGATGCGATTCAGGAAATCATGCAAACGGAAGATCCTTCTGCAAAACTGGCAGTTATTATCTCTCCGGAATGCCTGGAACATGTTGCTTTTGAGAAAGAATGTGCCCAATATGCAAGAGAACACACCCTGAAAGGCATGACCTACGAAGAAATTATACTCGATTTGCAGGCATTCGAGAAAGAAATTTCACAATTTGAAGAAGACAACTGGCGACTTTGTCACAACCTGTCCAATAAGGAAATCGAAGCGTTATTTTTCCAGGAAAAAACTGGTCAGTCAACCTGGAGCAAGCCGTGGACAAGAGAAGACTACAGCAATGTTTACAAGGAACTTCAGGACTATGGTGTCCAGCTAGCTGAAGCAGAAATCGCCAAAGAGCCGGAACGTCTGGAGTCTCTCGGTTTTGAAATACAGGAAGCTCCCGGAATCCAGGCAATTGTAACAGTAGAACAATTGCAGAATTTTATTCCGAGTGACAGACTTGGTTACACCATCAGACTACAGTTTTTAGCACCCACATCAGAAAATTCCAATACTTCCAATATTTTTCCAGTGGAAATCAAAACAGTTATAAGTGGAGATATAAATGACGATGGTGAAATCGGTGTAGTGGATACTATCGTACTCCAGAAATGGCTGTTAGGAATTGGCGAACTTCCGAACTGGAAAAATGCTGATCTCTGCGAAGATGGTATCATTAATATCTATGACCTGCTGAAACTGAAACAACTGCTGATTGCATGATCATTATCATGATAACGAAAAACCCTGTTCCCGTGAGAAAGGAACAGGGTTGTTTTTTGATAGATCCTAAATAATAAATCAAAAATTAAGCGTTGAGCAGTTTTGCAAGATGTGCCTTTTTTCTGGCTGCATTGTTTTTATGCAGCAGATTCTTTGCACATGCCTGGTCAACACGCTTGATAGCGAGTTTTACAGCAGCCTCTTTTTCAGGTGCATTATTGGCAGCAGCAATTTCCGCTTTCTTAATCATGGTCTTGAGATTGGATTTTCTGGCCTTGTTGGCTTCTGCCTTGGTCTTGTTGACTTTGACTCTTTTTTTTGCAGATTTAATATTTGGCATTTGTAAAAAAACCTCCTGATATTTAAGAAATAAAAGATAACAGAACACCGGAGAGACACATTCCGGGGAGCTGTTTCTAAAAATTGACAGTACGACTGTCTTATCTTATTTATTATAGCACAGGACTGAAAAAAAAGCAAGCATATTTTTCACGGTTTTTTGCTAAAAAATATTCCACTTTTTCGGCATATTTCACAAGAGACTGTAAATAATAGAAAAAAATTAATATAGATCAAATTTTTTATGGGGTGATTTTATGCTTGGCTACAGAACGGATCTTGCACTGGAAAGTATCACAGGATTACAGGAAAAACCCAGGATCACAGAACATCACAGAGGGAATTATTTTCAGATTACAGAAATTGTCATCCCGGATGAGGATGCCGGCAGGTCTCTTGGCAAACCGGCAGGACGGTATATTACATTGGAAAGTGAACCGTTGTCCGGATTCTCGGATCAGTATGAACAAATGGCAATAGAACTTGCCGGGGAAATCCGGGCATTGCTTCCGGATCATGGCGGCGTTCTTGTCGCAGGACTGGGAAATGCTAATATTACGCCGGATGCCCTGGGCGTTCGTGTGACGGAAAAAATTCTGGCAACCCGGCATTTGCAAAAAGAACTGACAGAACAGGATGACGATTTCCTGAAACATCTCCGTCCGGTGAGTGTCATTGCAGGCGGTGTCATGGGACAGACCGGAATTGAGAGTGCGGAATTTCTCCAGGCCGTGGCAGAACTTGTACAGCCTGCGGCGATTCTGGCAATTGATGCGCTTGCCTGTTCGGATTTGGAACGGCTTGGGACAACGATCCAGATTGCAGACACAGGGATTGCGCCGGGGAGCGGTGTGGCAAATCACAGAAAAGCTCTGAATCAGGAAAATTTTGGTGTTCCAGTGATTGGGATCGGTGTGCCGACTGTCATCGGGATTAAATCTATTGCGGAAAATATTTCTGAAACTGTTTCTGAATCTCTGCCGGAAGCCTTTTCCGGAATGATGGTCACGCCCAGGGACATTGACAGATTGATTTCACAATCGGCGTATATTTTAGCCTGCGGGATAAATTTAGCCTTGCATCCGGATTTGAAATATACAGATGTCGCAGGATTCTGAACACTGGACAGAAACAGGGACAATTTTTAGAGAATTTCAACAAATCTTATTGACAAGATTCTGAAAATATGGTATGAT
>CAMWWG010000162.1 GCA_947177935.1 uncultured Ruminococcus sp.
TAACCGCACAGGAAATTCAGGAAAAACGCTTTGAAAAAGCGGCTTGGTGCTTTCAGCAGGAAGAAGTTGACGAGTTCCTGAGTTAGCTTCAGGCTGCTTTGCAGGAAATTGACGCAGAGCGTGAAGACAACAATCACAAGATTCAGGTATTAGCCGACAAAGTCCGGGAATACATGAGAGATGAAGAGGCGCTGAAAGATGCGCTGCTAGGTGCTCAGAAAGAGGGTCACAGAGTTCTGAGGGAAGCGAATGAAAAAGCGGAACAGATCATTGACAGAGCTAAGGAAGAAGCCGCAATGCTCCTGGATGAGGCAACCCGTCAGCATGAAATGGCCATGGAAAAAAACCGTGCTGAGATTGCAAAAGAAAAGGAAGCTCTCGCCCAAGCCAGGAAGAAAGTTGCCGATTTCAAACGAAGTCTGTTCGACATGTACAAGAATCATCTGGAAGTCATTTCTGCAATTCCGGAAGAAAATGAAGAACTGCCGCCGCCTTCTGCCGAAACAGCCAGTATGGAAATTGATGAGGCAAAAGATGCTATTCTTGCGGGAATGTCTTCTTTTGGCGTCAATCAGAGTCCGGCAATCGAGTGGAATTGATGATTGCTGAATAAGATAAAAAATTATAAAAACCAGAAAGGAATGTTGCAGTTATGGCACAGGATTATAAAAATAGTCTGAATATGCCGAAAACAGATTTTCCCATGCGTGGCAACCTGCCCAAACGTGAACCTGCTCTGCTGGAAAAATGGGAAACAGAAGATTTATATTCGCTCATGATGGAGAAAAATGCAGGCAAGCCGTCTTTCATGTTCCATGACGGACCACCCTACGCAAACGGCACAATTCATATCGGGACAGCCCTGAATAAGACATTAAAGGATTTTATCTTCAAACAGAAAAATATGACCGGCTATTATGCACCGTATGTCCCCGGCTGGGACACCCACGGACTGCCGATTGAACTCAAGGCGCTGAAAAATATCGGCGTGGAAAACGGTGCAATTCCTCCTGTGGAATTAAGAAAAGCTTGTAAGGATTTTGCGCTGACCCATGTGGAAAACCAGAAAAAACAGTTCAAGAGACTGGGAACAATTGCGGATTACAAACATCCCTATCTGACATTAAGACCGGAATACGAAGCAAGACAAGTGGAAGTATTCAGCAAGATGGCAAGGGACGGCTATATGTATAAGGGTCTGAAGCCGGTGTACTGGTGTCCGGACTGCAATACAGCGCTTGCCGAGGCTGAAATTGAATATGAAAACATCCCCTGCAAGTCTATTTACGTGAAATTCAAAGTCACAGATGACAAGAGCGTTTTCCAGGATATGGACATTGATCCGGACAAATTATATTTTGTGATCTGGACAACGACAACATGGACAATCCCGGGTAATCTGGCAATCTGCTTAGGACCGGAATATAATTACACAATTGTGAAAGCCAATGGTGAATATTATGTCATGGCGGACGAACTTGTCAAGACGGTCATGGAAACAGCCAGCATTACAGACTATTCCACAGACGGCATTTTCACGGGGAAACAATTAGAGGGAATTCAGACAAAACATCCGTTGTATGACAGGAATTCCCCGATTATTGTGGGCGATCATGTCACACTGGAAAGCGGCACAGGATGCGTTCATACTGCACCGGGTTATGGTGTAGAAGACTATGAAGTCTGCAAGAATTATGATGATATCGGGATTATTGTCTGTGTGGATGCTAAGGGCAAACAAACAGCAGAAGCTGGCGAATTTGAGGGTATGGACACGGACGAGGCAAATAAGAGAATTGCAGAGCGTCTTGTGGAAGAAAATGCCATGTTTGCCATGCAGGATATTATCCACCAGTATCCGCACTGCTGGCGTTGTCATAGTCCGATTATCTACAGAGCAACGGAACAATGGTTCTGTTCCGTGAATGGCTTTAAAGAAGATGCTGTGAAAGCCATTGAAGGTGTCAAGTGGATTCCGGAATGGGGCGAAGACCGAATCAAGGGCATGGTGCGTGACAGAAGTGATTGGTGCATTTCCCGGCAGAGAACCTGGGGCGTTCCGATCCCGGTTGTGTATTGCAAGGATTGCAAAAAGCCAATTATTACAGATGCGACTGTGAAGTATATTGCGGATGTGTTCCGGGAAGAAGGCTCTGATGCCTGGTGGATCAAAGAAACAAAAGATCTGATTCCGGCGGATACCGTCTGCGAATGCGGTTGCAGAGAATTTACAAAAGAATATGACATTATGGATGTCTGGTTTGATTCCGGCGTATCACATACGGCAGTGCTGGATATCTATGATGAACTCAGTTCTCCGGCGGATCTTTATCTGGAGGGCGCTGACCAGTACAGAGGCTGGTTCCAGAGTTCGCTTCTGACTTCTGTGGTATATAAGGGTGTTTCGCCGTATAAATCCGTCTGCACACATGGCTGGGTCGTTGACGGCGAGGGCAAGGCAATGCACAAATCCCTTGGCAACGGCATTGCGCCGGAGGAAATTGTGGAACAGTACGGCGCAGATATTCTGCGATTATGGGTTGCGTCTTCTGATTATCATTCGGATATCAGAATCTCCAAAGATATTCTGAGTCAGTTGTCCGATGCGTATCGGAAAATCCGGAATACAGCAAGATATATCTTAGGTAATTTCAGTGACGGTGAATCTGTATTCTGTCCGGATACAGACTGCGTTCCGGATGATAAACTGGAAGAACTTGACAGATGGATTCTCATGCGTCTGGATGTTTTGACGGACAAGGTAAATGCTGGTTATGACGCTTATGATTTCCATGTGGTATTCCATGCGATTCATAATTTCTGCGTGGTCGATCTGTCCAGTTTCTATTTAGATATTGTAAAAGACAGATTATATTGTGAAAAGATTGATGCACCCACCAGGAGAGCGGCACAGACGGCAATATATCGGGTACTGGATGCTCTTGTGAGAATGGCTGCGCCGATCCTGAGTTTCACAAGTGAGGAAATCTGGCAGAATCTGCCGCATAAATCCGTGGATGATGCAAGAAGTGTATTTCTGAATCAGTTCCAGCCGAAGACGGGCATTGCTGCTGATGCAGAATTTGTTGAAAAATGGAATATGATCTATGCAATCCGGGAATCCGTGAATAAAAAACTGGAAGAAAAGCGCAGTGAGAAAGTCATCGGCAAATCTCTCGAAGCCAAAGTGATTATCACGGCAAATCCGGAAATGACTGAAAAATTAACATCCTGGACGGAGCTGAAAGACGTTCTGATTGTTTCTGATCTGGAAGTTCGGACAGGCGAGACCGGTGAAGAATTATTCACTTATGAGATTGAAAAAGCGACGGGTCAAAAATGTGAACGTTGCTGGTGTTATTCCGAGGAAGTCGGCAAAATTACACTGCACCCGACATTGTGCAGACGTTGTGCGGAAGTGATCGGCGAATAAA
>CAMWWG010000163.1 GCA_947177935.1 uncultured Ruminococcus sp.
GTCCGGGAAGGTTCTGTGCAATTTTCTGGTTGGTACTGGACAGAAAGCAAATATTGTGATATTCTGACTCCAGATCAGCAAAAAGCTGTTCTTTCTGTGTTTTCCGGCTTTTCAATTCTTCCAGATTGATCCGTTCTGTTCCGGCGGTTTCCTCCCGAAGCTTTTCTACCAGTGTCCGGCATTGCTCGAACCGGGACTGGAAATTCTGAATTTCCTGTTCCAGTTTCCGAATGGCAGACGGGGATAATTTCGCTTTCTGATAATCCTCGGATGACTGAAAATGATATTGTTCCAGGACGTTTCGGAATGCCTGCTGATCTCGTTTCAGATCCTGTTCCAAACGGATAATTTGTTTTTCTGCTTCCTGGAGCTGTGCAGTGGAGCGGTCAAACCGGGATTTTGCCTGTTCCGCAGTTTTTTGTGCGGTATCCTGTTCTTGCTGTAACTGCCGGATTTTCCGGCGGCATTCATTGCACTGATCCTGAAGTACCTGTTCACTTTTTTGTTCCAGTAATGGATTTTCTTTCCGGATTGTCTGCAATCTGGATTGATATTCTGCGCATGTACGGGAGGCGTTATTCAAATTCTTTTCAGCATCCTCACGGGCTTTCTGTGCATTGTCAAGCTGATCTTTGGACGGCGTGTGCGGATGTCTGACCGCCGGATCGGGGTGTTTCAGTGAACCGCAGACCGGACATTTCTGATCAGGCTGAAGCGTTTCTGCAAGCAGTCCGGCTTGTCCAAGACAGAATTCCTGAAAAATCCGGGTGTAATTCCGGCTTTCTGTTTCATAAAGATGGTTGTATTCCTGTACAAGTGCGGAAAATTTTCGGATGTTTGTTTCTGTTTCCCGGAGTTCCTGATATTTCGGGAGTGTCTGCCGGATCTTGAATTCCTGTTCTGTCAGTGCAGGAATTGCAGAAGAA
Source organism: uncultured Ruminococcus sp. (assembly GCA_947177935.1). Taxonomy (GTDB): domain Bacteria; phylum Bacillota; class Clostridia; order Oscillospirales; family Ruminococcaceae; genus UBA3855. The sequence continues at coordinate 927 of CAMWWG010000163.1, forward strand.
TTCTGGATGGCAGTCTGTAAATTTTCTTCTGCTTTCCGGAATGCCGTTTCCTGTGCAAGGAGACTGCTATGCAAAGCGTTCCGGTTCTGATTCTGGAGACTTAAATTTCGTTCTGTTTGCAGCAGAAGATTTTCAGCATTGGCAACCTGTAAGGCATCCTGTGCCTGTTTCAGTTGCTGCTGCTTTTCCTGGATTACCGGGATCTGTATTTTTAATTCTTGGAACATATCCTGATAACGGGAGAATTCCTGTAATTTCCGGTTATTCTGTTGTGCCTGCATCAGATCCCGGATTAAGGTGTCCTGTGCCTGCCGGCAGATTTGTTTTTCGGATTCCAGATCTGCAATGATTCTCTGGTCATAGATATTCTGCTGCTCCAGTGCATTCAGATACATCCCGGCACAGGCGGCATCCCTGGGGGCATCCGGCTGGAATTCTTCCCGGAAACTGGCACGTTCCAAATCGGAAAGAATATTTTTTCTTTGTATTTCAAACTGATCTTTTAGGATTTTATAGTGTTCCTGTAATTTTAATTCAAAATCGCTGTAAATCTTTGTATGGAATAATTTCCGGAACAGGGACATTCTGGTTTTGGTGTCCGCATTGACAATCTGCTGGAATTCTCCCTGTGCAATCATGACAGTTTGATTAAATTCACTCTGTGTCATTCCCAACATTCCCTGAATTCTGCCGCTGACATAGTCAGAACCTTCTTCTATCAGACAATAATCGCTGTACTGTTTCCGATAGAGAAACGCTTTTGGAGTTGGAGTTCCTCCGGCTTTCGGAAATGACAGAATACGTTTGACCAGAAAAATCTGATCTTGATGTAGAAATTCCAGTTCTACTCTGGATTTTTCCCGGAGTGGTACAAAATCAGAGTGCATGTATTTGTTTCCACGGCGTTTTGCATTACAGGTCTTTCCATAGAGTGCAAAAGAAATGGCATCAAAGATTGTTGTCTTGCCAGAGCCGTTGCTGCCGGTAATCAGAAATACACCGTCCCGGCTGATTTTTTCAAAGTCAATCGTGGTTTCCTGGGCGAATGTCCCGAAAGCGGACATGGTTAATTTTAAAGGTCTCATGAGATTTTAGACTTCCACCTCCTGTAATTCTCCCTGCAATTCTTCAAATACAGAACGGACAATTTCAAGTTGCTTTTCTGAGGGTTCACGGGAATTATTCTGTATTTGATAGAACATGCGGAACATGTCCACAGGTGACTGCTGTTCGATGATTTCAGATGCAGAAAGTATCTGGTCTGTTCTTAATTTGGAATTTTCAATCCGGAACTGAAGCATCCTGGGAAAGCGATCCCGGAGGATTGCCCTTGCGTCCGGGACAGGATTTTCGTCTGTCAGAATAACCCGGACATAATCCAGTGTCCATGGCATGGCAGACAGCTCTTCAAAATTACCTTTGACAGTTCTTACATCATGGGGGAGCCGGATGGGAATTGTCCCGATTCGGATATGTTGCTTGTCCTGAATTTCCAAAACAGTAAAGCTTTTTTTCTGGTATTCTTCTGAAAGGGAATATTTCAGAGGAGAACCGGCATAACGGATGGTTTCTCTGCCGCATTTCTGGGGCTGATGGAGATGACCAAGTGCGACATAATCAAATTTATCAAAAACAGAACTGTCAATATTGTCCAGTCCGCCAATGGAAAATTCTTCTTCGCTTTTGATGCCGTTTGTGATATATTGATGTGCAACTAGGATATTTATGTTATGATCTGAAATTTCAGAGTGTTTCAGAACAGTTTCCACGGCATCCTGATAAGAATGGATTTTCTGATCCGGATTTTTGTAAAAATCCCGGACTCTTGCAGGTGTGATAAATGGCAGCAAATAAATCTGAATTTCGTCATCCGGATCACTGACGGCCTGGAGTGTTCCGTTGAATTTTTCCGGGACGATAATTTGATTCCCAGCTAGTAATTTTCCCAGATAGGAAATTCTGCCCAGTGCATCATGATTGCCGCTGATCAGATAGACAGGTTTGTGCAGATTGCAGAGTTCTGTCAGAAATTCGTCAAAGACAGCCATGGCTTCTGTGCCTGGATTGGCTTTGTCATAGACATCTCCGGCAATCAATATGCCGTCGCAGTCCTGTGCGGCTGAGAGTGCCTGCCGGAGAACGGCTTTCTGATCTTCCAGCAGGGAATAATCGCCTAATTTCTTGCCGATATGTAAATCGGCAAGATGCAGAAATTTAACAGCCATTATTTTCCCGTCATCGACTTCAGTTCAGAAATCAGTGCCAGGTCTTCCTGGGATAATTTCAGATTGGTGACTGTCTTTTTGCCGTCTGCGGAAGTCACACTGATTTCAATCAGCGTATTTTCTGTGACCTGCTGGCCGGCATACTGAAAGAACTGGATGAACTTGGGGTGTCTCTGCTGGAACTGTTCGAGCAGAGGTTTGATTTTCATTAACTTCATCGGATTCATCATGATGAGATTACCTCGTTTCTTTTTTAGAATTATGCTGTTTTTATTTAGGAT
>CAMWWG010000164.1 GCA_947177935.1 uncultured Ruminococcus sp.
TCGTCGGCAGAGTCAGTTGTGTATCAGAGACAGCTATATTATAAAATATAGCATAAAATGACACACGAGAGGAGTGCCGAAAATGGGAATCATCCGTGCGGCAGCGAATGCCATCAGCGGCTCGCTTGCCGGTCAGTGGCTGGATTATATCGTCTCCGGCAGAATGGATCATAATATTCTGATGACCAGGGGCGTTCGTGTCGTCCGGACAAAGAACGGCAATGAATATACACCGATTCACACAATTACAAACGGCTCCCGGATCATGATTGCGCCCAATCAGCTCATGATTCTCTGTGACGGCGGTCGTGTCGTGGATTACTGCGCATCCGAGGGCTATTATGAAGTCTATCTCGCCGCTGCGCCGTCCATGTTCAACGGCGAACTGAGTTCCGCTGTCCGGGACACGTTTCAAAGAATGAAGTACAACGGGCAACCGTCCGGCAGTCAGGAAGTGTATTTTATTAATTTGCAGGAAATCAAAAATCTGAAATTCGGCACACGAAATCCACTCCAGTATTTTGATAATTTCTACCAGGCAGAATTATTCGTCCGGTGTCACGGAACATATTCTATCAAGATCACAGATCCTTTGAAATTCTTTGAGGAAGTCGTTCCCCGGAATGCCAGTTATGTCAGTACGATCGTGCTGTCCGATCAGTATCTGGAAGAATTTCTCATGGCGCTCCAGAGTGCCGTCAGCATCATGTCACAGGACGGCGTCCGGATTTCCAATCTTGGCGCAAGAAGCGTGGACATTGTCAATTATCTGGATCGTCAGTTAGATCCGCTCTGGAAAGAAAAGCGAGGCATTGCACTTGTTTCCGTCGGGATCGGAAACATCTCCTATGACGAAGAAAGCCGGGAGCTGATTCAGATCCGGAGCAGAAACGTCATGCTGAACCCGGAACAACATCCTTACCGGAATCATTCACAAAATGATTCTCAGGATAATTCTCAGAATTTTTCTGAACATCCTGCGCCGTCCGGTTCGCCTGTCAATCTCCGGAAAGTCTGGGCTTGTCAGTGCGGTTCCAAAAATTACGGAAATTTCTGCGCTGTCTGTGGCAAAGCAAAACCGGACAGTTCCCGTTTCTGGGTCTGTCCGTGCGGTCTGACAAACACAGGGAATTTCTGCACAGAATGCGGTACAAAACGCCCTTGAAATTTTTAAATATTAATATTATATTAATTTTATACACGCAAGAAAGGGTTTAAGAAGTTTTATGAGTGTAAATGCAAATTCATCAGAAGATCTCAACAGCGTCCAGTACCGTTGTCCGAACTGTGGCGGTGATCTGCGTTTTCATCCCCAGAAACAGGGATTTGCCTGCGAATACTGCGACAGCTTTTTTACACCGGAAGAATGTCAGCAGGCAAATGCGCAGATGGCACAGGAAGCACAGGCACAAATCCCGGCACAGGATGCTTTTGCCGAAGAAAATCAAGTATTTCTTTGTCAAAGCTGCGGCGCTGAATTAATCACAGATTCCGATACGTCCGCAACAGAATGTGTCTACTGTCACAATCCTGTGATTCTCAAAGGCAGACTGTCCGGCGAATACAGACCATCTCGGATCATTCCATTCCAGATTGACAAAGACAAGGCAACGGAGATTTTCAAAAACTGGTGTGGCAAACGGAAATTTCTCCCGAAAGATTTCACATCTGACAGCCAGTTAATTCATCTGCACGGCGTCTATGTCCCGTTCTGGGTAGCGGACTGCCACATTCACGGCGTGATGCAGGCAGAATGCCACAAAGTCCGGAAATGGAGTAGCGGCGATTATCATTATAAAGAAGTCAAAGAATTTGATGTATTCCGGGAGGCGGATCTGCATTTTGACGGTATTCCGGCGGACGGACAAAGCAAAGTCGAAGATGCTTTGATGGAAGCGATTGAGCCGTTTGATTATCGTGACACAGTGGATTTTGATATGTCCTATCTGAGCGGCTTTCTGTCAGATAAATATGATGTCAACAAATCCCAGGTATTCCCCAGAGTCCGGAATCGTGCTGTGAACGGGAGCGATCAGTTATTAAGATCTTCCATGACAGGCTATGACTCCGTCCGGGTGATTCGGTCGGATATGAATATTTTAAGCACAAAATGGCAATACATGTTACTTCCTGTATGGTTCATGCGATATGAATACAAGGGAAAAACGTATGATTTTGCGATCAACGGACAGACCGGCATCCAGGCAGGCACACCGCCGCTTGATCAGAAAAAACTGGGATTGTTATGCGTCCTGATTGCACTGGTCTGCGGTATCATCGGCTTTATAGGGGGACTTCTGGGATGATGGATAATTTTAAAAATAAATTAAAAAATAATTTTAGAATCAATCCTGGTTCGCTCTTCGTCGGGTTAATTCTGTTCATGGAATGCCTGTGTTTCGGATCGGGATTTTTCTCCGGTACAGATGCCGGCTTCCGAATAACAGCCAGTGCGGAGAGTGATTCTGTCTATCTCTACGACGAATCGGGCAAATTAAATCCGGAAGAAAATCAGTTCTGCATGGACAGTCTTGAAACGGCATCACAGCTCACGGGCATGAATCTTGTCGTGATTCTGGGGACAGATGAACTCTCGGAATCCTCGATTGAATCGCTTGCAAAATCTACTTATGAGCTGTTATTTCCGGGGACATGGAATTCTGACGGTCTGTGTTATTATATGGATCTGCGTGGACACAGTCCGGCGTATGATTATATTTCCACCTGTGGCATGGCACAATTTTATTATACAAATGCCAAAAATAACGACAGAGTGGATGCTATCCTGCGTTCTTTAGACGCTTATCTTGTTCCGGCAGGCAGTGAAGATATTACCGGCGCAGTTGCAAAATTCTGCGAACAACTCGAATATTATTACAATGCCGGCATTCCGGAGCGTTATTATGTCTATGATTCCCAGGAACATCAATATTATCATGTAGAAGATCACCAGATTATCGCAACGAGTACAAAGCCTTATCTTCCTTGGGATCGTGCATTGCTCCTGGGCATGATTGGTCTGATTACGGGGATTGTGGTTGCGGCAATCGTGTTCAGTACGGTAAAAATCCGGTATCAGTTCAAAACATCCCTGACACCGACGAATTATGCGAACAAACGTGCCGTTCATTACAAACAGCAGTATGACCGGTTTATCCGGGAACGGACGACAAAAACCAAGATTGAATCAAGTTCCGGTAGCAGTCATCACTCCGGCGGCGGACATAGTTCTGGTGGACACAGCTCCGGCGGACACGGCGGCGGCGGACATCACCGGTAACCAGAAGTGCAAAAGCTTTCTTTCAACTGATTACAGATGCAAAAAAATAGAGATATCCTGAAATGAGTCCTGCGATAAACAGGACTCATTGCAGCCTGTCGAAAAAGTCCAGTGAAAAAGCTGGACTTTTTTTAATGAAAGAAGTA
>CAMWWG010000165.1 GCA_947177935.1 uncultured Ruminococcus sp.
GTCTTAAATTAATTGCCATCACAAATTACCTCATTTTCTGATTTTTTATTTTTTAAAAATAATAATTAATTTTATTTCTTTTTTCGGAAAATTTTATCAAACGGATTAGATTTTATCGGTTTTCCGGCATAACGTCGCAGATCCGGGGGACGCAGGTCATAGAGATATTCTCCGATCTGGTGCTGCTCAATTTCTAATTTCTGAAAATGTTGTTCAACACTCTGATAGCCTGTCGGCACAAGAAATAAAATATCAAAGCCCACCAGATGCAGAAATGCCATAATAATACTGTCTTCCAGGGACAGGACTTTTTCATTTGCAAGAATATAAAGTAATTTCGGATTTTTCTTTGTGAAATCAAATTTCTGGATTTCCCGGATCAGACTAATATCCAGATGCAGAACTGTCGCAATCACATCATATTCTATACCGGTTTCGTAAATACCCCGGATCATTCTCTGATCCAGCAATAATTGCAGTTTGTCAAGCATATGTTCCTGAATTTCTTCCCGAAGAAATCCGTAAGAATAATATTTATCATGCCGGATTTTGTCACGCTGAAGTTTGCCATGATTCAGAAAATTGATACAGCGGGATTTCAAGGGATTATTCGTCCCTGCCATCTGCACGAAAGGTGCTCGGTAGATCACATAGGGCGACTCTGCCATCAGCATTTTGACAGAATCCCAGTAGGCATGCACATCTCCGTCTTTCACACCAGAAATTTTCGCAAAGAGCACAGGAACTGTAACCGTCTGGTCAATAATTTCAAAATTCGGACGCATACTGACTTCTTCACGCCAGTACAGTGCAATTTCCTCGTAAGTTGTCCGGAGCGTGACAGCATTGGCTTTTTGATACTGTTGATTCCGATACATGCCGGAATCCTGGTATAAAATCTGATCCAGTTCCCGTTCCGCATGATAAGCCATTGTACCAATACGGATTTCAGAAAGATCCCTCGGAAATTTTTTAATATCTAGAAAATCTGTAAAATGCTGTTCATACAGCAGGGAATCTTCCAGACAACATTTTTGATTTTGTCCGGGTGTCAGAATCAGAACATCTACGGGGAGACGTGCCAGAAATTTGAAAAAAATGGCTTCTTTTTCATTCTGACATCCACCCAGATAAATCATACAGCTAATATCGGATGCTTTCCAGTTCCGAAACAGAACAGACTGGTGCCGTTTCAGCCAACAGATCAGATAAATTCCCTGATTCATGAGCCTGTTTATAGTATTATCCGGTTTTGCGGATTCTTCCAGCATAACATCGACAAAACTTTTGACAAATAGTCTCTGGAGCTGTAAATTTGCCGGATAGGTCAGGTTCATAGATAAATCCTGAATCATGTCTTCTAACCGAGTATAATTATTTTTTCTTTGAATTGCCGAAACTTCGTTTGCGTCCGGCTGTGCCGGCGACTGATCCAGAATGACCACGTTTCTGCCGGCATTTTTCAGATCTGTATAAAACCGGTAAAGCTGATTAGGATAGGACTGTTTTTCTTCTACTCCGGACACCCGACAATAACAATTATAGAAGAAATCCCGATCCTGTCCACGCTGTGTGGGATTTTTTCGGATTTCTGCAAAAACAGAATCATTTCCGGAAAGCCAGGCATTTGTGCAGTTCAGAATTTCCGGAAGTGTTCCATATAATCGTTTGCGATTTAATTCCTGGTTCAGCTCCTGCCGGATTTGTTCAAGACTGAAATTTTGTGGAAATGGAGTCATTCCAGGCAGATCGAAAATTTCAGAAAATTCCGATCGGGGATCAAGTTTCAAATAATTCTGGTCGCCATGATACTGTAGCAGAATCACATCACTGCCGGCATGTGCAAGAACGGAAATCAATAATAATGCATGATAACTGATTTCGCCCTCATAGAGAATTTTCGGGAGTTGTTCTGTGCCGAGCTGACCAAGAATCCGTTCAAATTTATAATACAGCCAGCACATGAACTTGATATAGATATTTTTCAGAATAGATTCGGGCTTACCGGATTGCCGGAGTCTGTCAAGTGTGTGATAAATTGAACCTGCGACGGAATCGCATTGACCGGGATTCATCCGAGGCAGCCATTTTCTGAGACTAAGCTGGATAAAAGTTTCGTTCATCTGGAATTGTGATCCCATCATTTCCTGATAATAGGCAAGATTCTGATTGGTCGGATTAGGAATTCCGCCCTCAATGACGACACCGGTTCGCTTTGCAGCATCATAATATTTCCGGATCAGTGTATTGATTTCTGGATTCCAGCCGTTAATCCGGCAGAAATAAACGCCTCTGGGAGAGCGCTGACTCAGATTCTGAAAGAAATTATCTGAATTTGTTATTTTCTGGTGTGCAAGCATGTAACTTCATTCACTTCCTGTTGCAAAAAATAATTGATATTATTTATTATTTTAACATAGATCTGAAAATTTGTCAACAAGAAATAAAAAAATGATTACTTTTTATTATGTTATTATCTTATCTATTATCAATTTTTTCCGGATAAAGATCATGCTGTGTCAGACGATCCCAGGCGACTTGCTCCCATTTTGTGCCGGGCATTCCATAATTACAATAAGGATCAATCGAAATACCGCCACGAGGGAGAAATTTCCCCAGGACTTCAATATATCTCGGTTGCATCAAGGCAATTAAATCATTCATGATGATATTCACGCAGTCTTCATGAAAATCTCCATGATTTCGGAAACTGAACAGATATAGTTTCAGGGATTTGCTCTCGACCATTTTTTGATCCGGGACATAAGAAATATAAATCGTCGCAAAATCCGGCTGTCCGGTAATCGGACACAAACTCGTGAACTCCGGACAGTTGAATTTTACAAAATAATCTCTGTCCGGATGTTTATTATCAAAAGTTTCGAGAACTTCCGGAGCGTAATCCCTGGCATAGTTTGTATTTTTACTGCCGAGATTTTGTAATCCCTCATCCGCACGGGTCTTCTCTTTTTTCAATGTATCATGGGAACTCCTGTCCATAATAATAACCTCCCTGTTTCTAATGCAGTATTGCATTTATTTTTTTATCTTGCACCGTCCATATACGCACCATATGCCTGACTTTCTATTTCTTCTGCTGTAATGTTTTCTAACTCCGCAGTTGTCCGGCAAATTCTCCTGTCATAAAACAAACAGCATCTATAATTTCCGTCATCATCTTCATAAAAGTCAGCATTTATATGAACTTTCCAGTTTTTGTCTTTCGGACTGACATATACAATATATCTGTGTTTGCCAAAAGCTTCCCCCGTAACTCCGGACGTGATGATATTTTCTTTTTTCACATCAAAAAAATCAGAATTACCGGATTTCATGTCGCTAATTACTTTCTTAAACATTTATAATTTCCCCGATTTCGTTACGAATCCAGAATCGCATAGACTTTTTGAAAGCC
>CAMWWG010000166.1 GCA_947177935.1 uncultured Ruminococcus sp.
GATTTCATCTATTTTTGTCAGAAATGCAGTTTCTGTTTGTTGTCTATGACAAAAAACAGAAAATTTTGCACTGCCGTGACAAACTGTCGTTTGTACGGATATGATTCCGGGTTTTTTGAGGGGAAAACCCGGAATCAGAAACACAAGCCTGTTTTTTGCGCAGAGTGAATTTTCTGAAAAATTCAAAATCAGATGCTGCTTTATGATAAGTAGAATAAAAATGAATCAGCAAGCGCATCAGAAAGTAAAGGGGGAGCTGAATTTGGTGAAAACAGCAAATCTCGCATATCAAGAACCTGTTGACAGTCTGTCTGAAAAAAATGCAGCTGTCATCCAGGTACATACAAATGAACGTCTCCGCAAAGAGCGTGAAATGCTTGAACAACCTGTTGTTCCGGAAGACAAGCCTGTTTATGACTATATCAAGAGAGCTGTGGATGTAGTCTGTTCCGCTGCCGGTCTTGCCGTGCTTTCTCCGGTGTTCCTGGTGGTGATGACTGCTATTGTTATGAATGATCCCGGGAATCCGTTTTTTGTTCAGACCAGAATCGGTAAGGACGGCAAGGAATTTCAGATCTACAAATTTCGGAGTATGTACAAAGACGCTGAAAAACAGCTTGCAATGTTGCAAAAGCGCAACGAGAGCAGAGGGGCAACATTCAAGATCAAGGATGATCCGAGAATTACCAGAGTCGGGAAATTCATCCGGAAGACTTCCATTGATGAACTACCGCAGTTGCTGAACATCCTGAAAGGTGACATGTCCGTTATTGGACCAAGACCGTTCATCCCATCGGAACAACAAAATCTTCCGTCGGACAGGCTGCTTGTAAAACCGGGACTTTCCTGCTACTGGCAGATTGGCGGCAAGAATGAACTGCCGTTAGCAGAACAGATTGCACTTGACAGGAAATACATCCAGGAACGTTCTTTCTGGACGGATTTTAAGATCTTCTGCAAGACAATTTTCCATGTAATCAGCCGGAAGAACTGCTGAATTTGTAAATATAAATAATACAGAGCACATAATTAAATCACTTTAGTTCAAAAAATAATAAAATCTATGCTTTTATTATTTTAAATTTATTTTATTTCTTTAAAAGGATGGTGTTTGCAAGAAATGGCAAAACAAGAGGAGCGGAATCTGAATATTACACTCAAAAGTGAAGAAACTGAGGAAAATGAGATTATTATTTCTTTTTCAGCGTTTTTTGTACAGTTGAAACGGTTCTTTATTTTTTGGGTCGTGTTGGCTGTGATGATTGGAATGCTGATCCCGGCGGGTTCTGTCATGTTTGCAGCAGATGAGCATAAAAATCTGACAGCAATTATTAGTTTTAACTATGATGGTGTTGAAAACGGTTATGCACCAGATGGCAGTACCTTGGATGTGTTGTCTTCTCTGAAAAATCCGTCTGTCATTGAGGCGACTTTGACATCCATGGGCGAACCATTGACATTGTTGGAAAATGTCCGGCAGAGTATTTCTCTCACGGGTAAGATCCCGGAGGATGCTGCGAATAAGATTAACATGTACAAAAATATCTATGAACAGGGCAATTTATCCGCGGGTGAAAAAATGTTGGAGGTCAAATATTTCCCCACACAGTATACAGTGACATTCAATTATTCTAAGACCGGTTTGAAAGCAGACAAAGCAGTGGAGCTGTTCAATCTGCTGCTGGAAAAATATCACACCTATTTTTTGGAAACCTATGGATTTAATCAGGCACTGGGAAGTGCTGTAACAGCACTGGATTATACAACATATGATTATGCGCAGGCAGTGGATGTGTTCTCTTCTACGCTGACAATGTTGGAAGAATATATCAACAATCTTTCAGAAGACGATGTGACAAGATTCCGTGCAACTTCCACGGGATATTCTTTCTCGGATCTCTCAGAATCTATTGATACCATCCAGGAAGTGGATCTGGATCTGATTTCTTCTTATGTTACTGTCAACAATGTCACAAAAGATAAGGCAACCCAGATTGATTATTACAATTACAGGATTGAAGCACTTACCCGTCAGAAAGCAATTGCCGAGGAGACGCTGGCAGGGCTGAACGCATCCATTGAGCAGTACGAAAAGAATACAATTATTATTTACAGTGAGAATCAGGACACTTCCGAGTATGCACAGGCATCTGCCACATATGATGATATGTTCAATCGCAAAATTGAGGCACAAAAAACAGTTTCAAGCTGTACACAGCAGATCGATGAATTGCAGAAAAGAGTCAATGCGCTGAAAGGCAAAACAGCAGCGTCCAAAGACAAGATAGAAAAAGTAGAAGCAGACCTTGCAGCTCTGAGTGAAAAAGTCAACGATCTTCTGGACAAGACCAATCAGACGGCGAATGAGTATTATGAAACAGTTTATCTGGCGAATGCTTACAGTATCCTTGTGCCGGCAAGTACTTCTGCACTGCGTACAACAAAAAGTGTGATTAATTCCTCCATGGAATCACTGTTAGTTGCCGAGGCAGTGCTTGCGGTTCTCTATTTGATGCTTGCCTTTGTTCTGTCCCTGATTTACGAGAACAGAGCGAAAAAAGCAGAAAATGCAGGCAATGCAGGCAATCCGAACAAGGCAGAAGTAAAAGAAATTTTTGTTACGGCTGTCAATGATCTGGATAGTATGCAACAAGAAGTTTAAAATATTAAAAAATCATTATAAAAATGCAGAGCTGATGAAAAGCTCTGCATTTTTTATGAAATCTTACAACAGAGTAATTGTCGGTGTTGAAAGAAAATAAACTGCAATCCCACAGGCTTTGGATTATAGGGTACAGAATCCCTGCTGAAAAGCAGGGATTTTTATGTTTACTGAGCTTTATTCTGAAAAAGTGATTTCACTGCCGGTTGCTTTTTTTGTCACATAAATTTTAGAATCTATCCGGTTAATCAGAGATTCCACATGAGAAATAACGCCGATCAGACGTTTTCCGCCGGCTAGGTTTCTCAGTAATTCTACGGCTTGATTCAAGGATATTTCATCCAGAGAGCCAAACCCTTCATCAATGAACATCGCATCAATCTGGATTCCGCCGCTGCTTTCCTGGATAATGTCAGACAATCCCAAGGCAAGTGATAATGCCAGCATGAACGATTCACCGCCCGAAAGCGTACTCACATCACGCCATTGATTTGTCGTAAAATCAAGAATTTCCAGTTCCAGACCAGACTGAGAAATATTATTTTTCGCCGTTTCCCGACAACGCAGGTCAAATTTCTGATTTGTCAGGACAGCAAGCCGTTGTCTTGCTTGTAAGATCACACGTCGGAAATAATACTGCTGCACATACGCTTCCAGTTTGAATTTGGACTGTCCGGAACCTTTTGTGCCGCTGATTGTCTTGTAAATATCTTCATAAT
>CAMWWG010000167.1 GCA_947177935.1 uncultured Ruminococcus sp.
TACACTCGACTAGGCGTCGGCAGCGTCAGATGGGTCTAAGAGACCGGGTCATGTACGGAACCGGGTGACTATGAACCGGCTTGATGTGATTCTGATATAACAGATCCCGGTCACAGATAATAACGGATTTTCCCGTGTAGAAATCTACAAGAGAATTCCCTGTATCCGGAAAGCCCTCTAATTCCGCCGTATGTGTCCGATAACGGATCTGAATCTGAAAAACGCCTGTTGTCTTGTGCGTCCGGTCGTGAAAATACTGTATCACAGATAAAATCCCATAAGCAAGAATCGTCAGGAAAATTAATTGAAACAGCGAAATATCCAGATAATAACAAGCGTTGTTCTGCATTGTCCGCAAACTGTTCGTTAAAGAAATTGCAAACAGAATCCCGGCAGTGAGGAAACTCATCCCCAGGAAACACAAACAACTCCAGATGATCCGTTTTGTTCCGAATGCAATCAAACAAATCAGGACGGCTATCAGAATTTTGTAAATTCCGGACAAAATGGCAGGCTGTTCCGGAAGAAAGAACACAAGTGAACTCAGACTTCCCAGGACTGCCCCTAAGAACGCCCGGAAAAAGCCCGTTTTCCGGTGCGCAATCCTTGCTGTCAGGCTGATTAACAGATAATTCATGTAGAGATTGAAAAACAGCAGAACATCCAGATAAACAACCTGCACGGCAGCACCTGCTTTCAGAAAATAAAATATAATTTTAAACTATTATTTTTAAGACATACTCTATTATACCATACTCGTCCTGTCAGATATTGTCAAAAACAGAGAGCTGTGTGAGAATATTTTAAAAATTTCCTGAATTTTTCAGATCCCGGCTCTGCATAAAACAAAATTTTCCTGTACATAATTTGATTAAATTTTACAGGAAAGGAATCTGCTCTGTATGGCATATCATAAAGTTGTTATTTCAGGAATTAACACATCAGAACTGAAAGTGATGAGCGAAGAAGAAAAAATGCGTCTCCTGAAAGAATTCAAAGAAACTGGAAGTAAAAAAATCCGGGATCAGCTCATCACCGGAAATCTTCGGCTTGTCCTGAGTGTAATTCAGCGTTTTGCCGGTCGTGGCGAAGATGTCGATGATCTGTTTCAGATCGGCGTTGTTGGATTGATTAAGGCGATCAATCATTTTGACCTGTCCAAAGAAGTGAAATTTTCTACCTACTGCGTTCCCATGATTACTGGAGAACTGCGCCGGTATTTAAGAGATTACAATCAAATCAAAGTCAGCCGTTCCCTCCGGGATCTCGCCTATAAGGCAATCCAGGCAAGAGAACAGCTCACCAATTCTCTTCAGCGTGAACCAACGATTGAAGAAATTGCTGAAAGAATCGGCGAAAAGCGTTCCGATATTGTCATTGCACTGGAAAGCATTAGCGATCCGATTTCACTCTATGAACCTATTTACTCCGATGCCGGAGACACGCTCTATGTCATGGATCAGCTCAGTGACCAGACGAGTGCGGATAGTTGGATTTCACAGTTTTCCATGCGGGATGCCATGAAAGCGCTCGAAGACCGAGAAAAAAATATTTTGTCCCTCCGGTTTTTCTACGGCCATACACAAGTGGAAGTTGCCCGTGAAATCGGGATTTCACAAGCACAGGTTTCCCGTCTGGAAAAAAACGCAATCGCCAAAATCAAAAATGCAATTTAATTGCAAATTTTCTGAAACATTAAAAAAATCCCCCTGGATCAGATCCAGGGGGATTTTCAGGGGGTTATATCAAATTTAAGAAGTTTTCAGAATTTTTAATTAGTCCAGACCTACGAGCTTGCGGAGAAGTATCATGGAGTCGGACAGTTCAATTTTGCCGCTGCCATCCACGTCGCCTGCCTGGATCTGTTCTGCAGTTGCATTTTCTACGCCAACGTAGATTCTGTTGCAGAGAACCACATCGCAGATATCCACTGTGCCGTCACCATTCACATCGCCTGCCAGAACGTTCACTGCGTTCATTGTTACTACGCCGAGTTCTACATTGATAACTCTCATATAGGTTGTGCCGTTGTAAGTTGCCAGGATGTTTGCTTTGCCGTTCTGCAGAGCACGGATCGTGCCGTCGCTGTCCACTGTGACAACATCCGGGTTTGCAGAAATCCAGGTAACTGTTCCATCCGGATCTTCCGGGAATTCCAGGACAACATTTGCGTCAGTGTCTGTTAATTTCAATTCAGAGCTGTCTGCCACACTGTAGTAATATCTGTCAGAAACTGTGACATCACATGTCATGATTTTGTTGTTCAGGAATGCCTGAATCTGGCAAGTTCCTGCGGAAACTGCGCTTACTAAACCGGTTTCATCCACAGTTGCGATTGCCGGATTGCTGGAGAACCAGAACACATCGCTGCTTGCATTGAGGACTTCTAATTTTCCCTGTGCATAAGGATTCAGTTCCAGAACGCTTGTGCTGAGAACTTCACTGTCAGGATTGCTGTAAGTGATTTTGCCGTTCAGAGAAGTTTCTGCCATTTCGTCCATCAGATCTGTTTCCCGGTCTGCATACCAGTATGCCTGAGAACCATCCAGACCCGTCCATACAAAGTTCAGTTCAAATGTGCCGCCTTCGATTTCTTCCGGGATGTCAAAATAGATTGACAGGAATTCATCTTCTGTCCAAGCGCTTGCTGTGTCGTCCTGCGTACCGCCTGCGCCTACGAACCAGAGCAGATTTTCTTCTTCGTTGCAGATTACTTCAAATGCGTCACCAGTTTCAGAATACGGAACAAAATCTGTGTATTCTAATCTGTCGTCATACCGGATACCAAAAGACGCACCCAGGAATCCTTCATTGTTCGTCAGAACCAGATCTACACCGACATTACGTGTTTCTTCAAGATCTTCATTTGTAACGACTGTATTTCTCATGTTGAGAACCGGTGCAGTTTCTGCTGCTGCAAATGCCGGAACGGCTGCGACTGTCATCAGAGCGGAAATGAAACCTGCGAAAATTCTAGTTGTGAAAGCTTTTACTGCTTTACTCATTGTATTTTTATTTGTCATATAAATCAGCCCCCTGAAAAATTCGATCGTTTAATTTTTGATCTTATTATACTTGATGTAATCTTGATTTTCTTTCTTAAATCGTTTAATCTTTATGTTGTTATTATTATAACAGGAAAAAACCCGGAAATCAACTGATATTTTATGAATTTTCTATTAATTTTCTGTAAATATCCGAAAATTATCCCAGATCAGAAATTACAATTTGTAAATTACAATTTGTATATAATAATCCCGGGATCAAGCGTGAAATTTCTAAAAAATCTCCCCGGATCTGATCCGGGGAGATTTCAGGGGGTTATATCAAATTTAAGAAGTTTTCAGAATTTTTAATTAGTCCAGA
>CAMWWG010000168.1 GCA_947177935.1 uncultured Ruminococcus sp.
ATATTATAGCATAATTTTTTTAATTTGTAAATTATAATTTGAAATAATACTGAAAGAAGCAGCAATTATTATGACAAAGCAAAATCAAGAACAAAAGCAAGAGCAAGAGCAAAAGCAAAAAAATCTGCATCGAGAACACAGAAAACGGATGCGCAGTCGTTTTTGCGAGAGCGGAATCAATGGTTTTCATGAGCATGAAATTCTGGAAATGCTTTTATTTTACTCTATTCCGCAGAGAGATACCAATGAGACTGCACATAGACTGCTTAACAAATTTGGTTCTCTGATGGATGTACTGACAGTGCCGAGGGAACAACTGATGCAGGAGGATGGAATCGGCGAATTTACAGCGATTTATCTGAATTTTCTGGGTGAGACATTCCGATTTTTTCAGCGTGAGAAAACAGAAAAGATACTTCTGGAAACTTCTCAGAAAAGACAGAATTTTTTCCTGAGTCAGCTAGGCAACGAATCCCAGAATGAAATTTTTATGATCGCTTGTCTGGATCAGCATATGCGGCTGCGACGATGTTCCGTGCTAGGAAAAGGCAATTATGAAAAAGTCCAGATCAATGCAAGAACACTGGCACAACATGTTCTGGCTTCGGGTTGTTCCCATGTTGTCATTGCACATAATCATCCGATGGGATCGGCCTGTCCCTCTACGGAAGACATCACTGCAACTAAGAATATCAAAAATATCATGAAAACTCTGGGTGTGGATCTGATTGACCATATTATCGTGGGAGACGGCGAAGTCTATTCTATGGCAGAACATTCCATATTTTAAGTTTATTTTAAATTATAAATTATAAAATACAAGGGGATTTTTTATTTTGAGAAATTTTAAAAATTTTAAACTGCACGCTCCCTATGCGCCGTCCGGCGATCAGCCCAAGGCAATCCAGGCGCTGTTGGATGGTTTGCAAAACGGGAAGAATATCCAGGCATTGTTAGGGGTAACCGGGTCTGGAAAAACATTTACAATTGCGAATGTGATTGCAAATTTCAATCGGCCTGCGCTTGTTCTGGCGCATAATAAAATTTTAGCGGCACAGCTTTGTTCAGAATTAAAAGCGTTCTTTCCGGAAAATGCGGTGGAATATTTCGTCAGTTACTATGATTATTATCAGCCCGAAGCATATATTCCCAGCACGGACAGTTATATTGAAAAAGATTCTGCGATCAATGATGAGATCGACAAACTGCGTCATTCTGCGACGTCTGCGCTTGCGGAACGCAGGGATGTCATCATCGTTTCCAGTGTATCGTGCATTTACACACTTGGCAGTCCGGAAGAATACAGATCTCTGACAGTTTCGATCCGTGTCGGAATGGAAAAATCCATGACAGATCTTGCCAGGGAACTTGTTAGCATTCAGTATGAACGGAATGATGTGAATTTTACGAGAAATAAATTCCGTGTACGTGGCGATGTCATGGAAATTTTTCCAGCAAATTCCACAGATACAGCAATTCGGGTAGAATTTTTCGGTGATGAGATCGACAGAATCAGTGAAGTGGATGTGCTGACAGGAAAAGTGAAATGCACTTTACAACATGCGGCAATTTTTCCGGCATCACATTATGTAATCGGGGAAGACCAGGCTCAGAGAGCCATTGCAGAAATTCAGGAGGAATTAAATCAGAGAGTTCAGTATTTTACAGAGAATCATAAATTAATTGAAGTGCAGAGAATTGCGCAAAGAACAAATTATGATATAGAAATGCTCCAGGAAATCGGATTCTGCACGGGTATTGAGAATTATTCCCGGATTCTCTCCGGACGTGCCCCAGGCAGTACGCCTTTGACGCTTCTGGATCATTTTCCGGAGGATTTTCTGCTGATTGTCGATGAAAGTCATGTCACCATTCCGCAGGTACGTGCGATGAGTGCCGGGGACAGAGCCAGAAAGCAGACGCTTGTGGATTATGGATTTCGTCTGCCGAGTGCATTTGACAACAGACCACTTGTGTTCTCTGAATTTGAACAGCATATTAAAAAGGCAATTTTTGTCAGTGCTACTCCAGGCGAATATGAACGGGAACATGCGAATCAAATTGTAGAACAAGTGATCCGTCCCACGGGACTGGTAGATCCAGAAATCAGTGTGCGACCGGTAGAAAATCAGATGGACGATCTGTTATCAGAAATTCATATCAGAATGGAAAAACAGGAACGTGTGCTTGTCACGACGCTTACCAAGGCAATGGCGGAAAATCTGACGGCTTATTTGGAACAGATGGGCATAAAAGTCCGTTATCTGCATCATGATATTGATACAATTCAGCGCATGGAAATCATCCGGGATCTTCGTCTTGGAAAATTTGACGTGCTTGTGGGGATCAATCTGCTCCGGGAGGGTCTGGATTTGCCGGAGGTGTCGCTTGTGGCGATTCTGGATGCAGACAAAGAGGGATTTCTAAGAAGTGAGACTTCTCTGATTCAAACAATCGGACGTGCCGCAAGAAATGCTGACGGCAAAGTTATCATGTATGCGGATACGGTCACGGGGTCTATGGAACGGGCAATCCGGGAGACGGAGCGTCGCCGGGCGTTGCAGATTGCCTATAACCAGGAACATGGGATTACACCGCAGACAATCCGGAAAGATGTTCATGAAGTGATTGAAATTTCTGGCAAAGAAACTATGGAAGACCGGAATGCTTATGAGAAACTTTCCCGTCAGGAGCGTGAAGAATTGATTAGAAATTATACAGATCAGATGAAAGAAGCGGCTAAGATGCTGGAATTTGAACATGCAGCGTTCCTGCGTGATGAGATTGCGAAACTAAAAGAAATATAATTTTATTTTATTTAAAATTTTAGAATAGACAGTAGGATGAATTTATGAGAGATAAAATCGTGATTAAAGGCGCCAGAGCAAATAATCTGAAAAATATTGATGTCAGTATCCCAAGGGATCAGCTCGTCGTTATGACAGGACTTTCTGGTTCAGGCAAGTCCTCGCTTGCGTTTGACACAATTTATGCAGATGGACAGAGACGTTATGTTGAGAGTCTGTCTTCTTATGCAAGACAGTTTCTGGGACAGATGGAAAAGCCGGATGTAGACAGCATTGAAGGACTATCTCCGGCAATTTCAATCGATCAGAAAACAACTTCCAAAAATCCCCGGTCTACCGTCGGGACTGTCACGGAAATTTATGATTATCTGCGATTGCTCTATGCCAGAATCGGCATTCCGCATTGCCCTGTCTGTGGTCGGGAGATTTCTCAGCAGTCGATTGATGAAATTGTGGATCAGGTGCTTGCTTTGCCAGAGGGAACAAAAATCCAGATTCTTGCACCGGTTATCCGGGGAAAAAAAGGACAACATGTCAAAGAATTGGAACAAGCCAGAAA
>CAMWWG010000169.1 GCA_947177935.1 uncultured Ruminococcus sp.
CTGTGGATTTCACGGCAGGGATTTTTATTTTAATTTAATTTTTTAAAATTCAGCAGTTTATCACGATAATAGGCATATTGTTTCTGTCTTGCCTGGATTTCGGCAGGGAGTCCGCAGGTGAAATCATTGCAGAGTCTGTCAAACCGGTCAAGAATAGCCACAATTCTTTCCTGTTCTTCGAGCGAGGGGACTGGGATTTTAAAATTAGATATATCTTTTTGACTGATATGAGGGATTGCCCCAGGAGACTTCTTTTTATCAACATAATCAGTAAAATGGCTTAATATCCAAAAATAGACATATCGGATATTCATAGTATCAGAACGCAGTCTTGCAACTCGTTGTACAAGAATTAGTGGTAATTCTTCTTTTTTGATGATACCATAGCTTTTACCAACTAATGAACCATCCATAGCAATTACAATATCATTTTCATTAAGTAAATATTTTTCAAAACCAGAAATATCATTCCAATATCTATTATTTGTTTCTGTAAAATCCAACTGACCTCTTTTAATATTCATACCTCTCATAAGTCGTACACCACTTTCAGAAAAAAGGGAACTGTCGAATGGATAACCTGTAAGAATATTACAAACTTCTCCAAGTGTCCGCCGTTTGACATCATCGCCGAAATTCAGAAGATAGTCACGGTAATAGGTATATTGTTTTTTTCTGAGTACAAGTTCTTTTTCAAGTAAGTCTATGTATTCTGTAAAACTATCCAGTATTCGCACGATTTCACGCTGTACCTCTAAGGGGGGCAGGGGAATTTGAAATTTTTTTAATAAGGAATCAGAAATAGCAGGATAGTTACCAATAGATTGATTTTTTTCAAGGTACAGCTTGAAATATTCAGTGGAAATTGCATGTAGTAAATAGGAGGGAATTACACTGTCTTTTAGTGGTCTTAACACACAAAAACCTGTACTGCAAATTTGTCCGTCATACTTTGATGATATTTTACAGACTCTCATTTGAGTTGGTCGAGTTGTTGCAAATAAAATATCATCAGTTTTTACTATCTGTCTTGCTCTGCTTGGTGCATCATATTTAGTAATTGTTATAGTAGAAGTAATATTATGCGTTGAAATATCTACAGTAGCCAAATCAATATATTCAAAAGTTTCAGATACATTATTCCACTGGATATTCTTTGTTTTATCGCATAATTTACCAATTTTTACATACTCTACGCCGTCGGGGCAGAGTTTTTTTATTAATTCGTCAAGCCGGCTCACATCTGCACACTCCTTTTTTTAAAATTTCAGCCCTGTTTTTGCAGGGCTGATAAAAAATTATTTGAAATAGCAATATAACTGACAGGAGATCATGCCATTATAAAGTTTTCTGCGTTTATCGGCTTTCCTGCCAAAATAACTCTCAAATTCTGTGTCCCCGGATATGATGTATAACGGATTTTGCAATACTTTGCCCATTGTCTGATAAATCCGTCTTGCGTCTTTCTGTTCCAACATTCTCTCGCCATAAGGCGGATTGCAGATCGTGATTGCATCCGAAATCGGCTTGAAATCTGCAATATTTCTCTGTTGTACCTGGATGTAATTTTCAACCCCCGCTTTTTTTGCATTTGCCATGGTGAGAGCAACAGCATCCGGATCAAGATCCGATCCGTATGCAATGAAATCCACATCCCTTGTAATCAGATCCAGCGCCTCCGTTCGGACATCCTGCCAGATTTTGGAATCCATGCAATCCCATTGCTCCGAGATGAAACGCCTGTCCAGTCCCGGCGCAATGTGACACGCACGTCTTGCCGCTTCAATTAGAAATGTGCCGCTCCCGCAGAACGGATCACAGACCACAGAACTGCTCCGGATTCTGGCAAGGTCGAGAATCCCGGCGGCAAGTGTTTCACGGATCGGCGCAAGATTGGAATTTCTCCGGTAGCCTCGTTTGTGAAGTCCTGCCCCGGAAGTGTCCAGATAAATGCTGACCTGATTTTTCAGGATCATGAATTGAATCTGGTGGAGACTCCCTGTTTCCGGAAGAAATTCACTGGTATGATAGGCTTTCTGTAAGCGTTTGACAGCCGCTTTTTTTAAAATTTTCTGACAAGCCGGAATGCTTTGCAATTGGGAATTCAACGAATGCCCCTTGACCGGGAACGCATCCTCCCTGGAGATGAAATGCTCCAGGGGGATTCTGAACATGCCGTCAAACAATTCTTCAAAACTTTCTGCGTGATATTCTCCAAGCAGGATCTGGACACGTTCTGCAACGGAGAGATTTAAATTTGCTTTCGCAAGAGTTGTGAAATCGCCTGACCAACTGACTCTGCCATCCTGGACGGTAATTTCCTGCCCCCCGATCCGGGAGACTTCAAATTTCAGAATTTTTTCCAGTCCGAAATGACAAGGAGCGGAAAACCGGATTGTTTGATGATTCATGCTGATTCTCGCTTTCTAAATAAATTTAATTGGAATTAGAATTATAAGACTTTCTGTTGCCTCTGGAAGAATAGTTTTTACAACTTGTGCAGACAGGTGCGTTGGTAGATTTCCAGTAGCCTGTTTCACCTTTCGGACAGTACGCTCCAGCAATCAGACCAGTATTGGAACAAATCGGTTCTGCAATAACCGTATCACATTCCGGATACGTTGCATCAGATTCAATATTATTCGCATATTCGCCGATAATGTTATACCACATCTGGGCGGAATTAATGGAAGTATCAAGCTTTTCACGGTTTTTATAGCCGATCCAGACACCTGAAACAAAATCTTCGGTCAATCCGATAAACCACAAGTCATCCCAGTTTTGCGTTGTGCCGGTTTTGCCGACAACTTCTTTGTTTTCAAGTTGTGCCGCCCCAGCAGTACCCTGCGAAGAAACAACGTTCTTCATCATCCGGTTCATGACATAAGCTGTTTCCGGATCGACGGCTTCGTGCGGATGTCCGTCATTCTCATAAACAATCTCATGATTGCCTTGTTCCAGTTTGCTAACAATATGCGCTTTGTAATACGTTCCGCCATTGCCGTAAGGAACATAAGCATTGACCATATTCTTGACGGTAACACCATAAGTCAGAGCACCAACACTCAAAGGCGACAGGTTTTTATCAGAATGTCCCTGTGGGTCTAATTCTGTTAATTCCAGACCCATTTTTTCCGTACTGAATCGGAATACAGCATCCGGCGTCAGGGTATCTACCAGTCTTGCAGAGATTGTATTCAGGGATTTCATCAATCCATAATAGATACATTTGTTATCATAAGAATAGTTAGAGGAAACAGAGTCGGAGCTATAGTTCTTCGGCCAGATACTGCCGTCCGACATTGTCAGACCAGAATCCTGTAATTTAGAACCCCAGTGA
>CAMWWG010000170.1 GCA_947177935.1 uncultured Ruminococcus sp.
TTATATACCAGTACTGCCATTCATATCCACATAAACGTGAATTCTGGCAACTTCCTTGATTTTTGCTGATTTTTCAAGCGTTTCTCTCATAAACTGCCGGAATGTGTGTGTGTTCTTACATTTGAGAATCATCCGCCAACGATATTTGCCGCCGATCTTTCCGTACGTACACGGCACAGGTCCGAGAACTCTCAACGGAATTTTTCCGGGATAAATTTGCAGGACTTCCCGCATACACTCTGCAAATTTCTGTGCGCCTGCTGTGAGTTTCTCCTCGTCCGGATCTGTGAATCCAATCACACAAATATCACAATACGGCGGAAATAACAGCGTTTTCCGAAGCGAAAGTTCTTCTCGGACGAATTCTTCATAATTCTGCTGTGCAGAAAGCCGCAGGACATAATGATCCGGCATAAATGTCTGCAAAATCGCATAGCCTGCCTTTCCAGCTCTGCCGCTTCGTCCGACAACCTGTGTTACCAAACTGAATGTTCTTTCATAACTTTTGAAATCCCCTGCAAAAAGCGCTTTATCGACAGAAACAACACCTACAAGCGTGACATTCGGAAAATCCAGACCCTTGCCAATCATCTGTGTGCCAAGCATAATATCATATTCGCCACGCCGGAACGCTTCAAAATTCTCTTCATAGGCATTTTTTTTGCCTGTAGTATCGGCATCCATCCGGAGAATTCTGGCATCCGGCAGTCTTGCGGCAAGCTCTTCTTCCAGTTTTTGCGTCCCGAAACCCATCCGGCGCAGTTTTGTTCCATTGCAGGACGGACATGTTTCCGGAACGGGCTGTGAGAATCCACAATAATGACAATGTAATAACTGATCCGTCTTGTGCCATGTCATTGGAATCGAACAATTTTCGCAATATACAGGCTGATTACAGATACAACAACTAATAATTGTATGATAGCCCCGGCGGTTCAGCAATAAAATACTCTGTTCTTGATGTTTCAGATTCTCCCGGAGTGCGCCAAATAATCGCCGGCTGAATACGGACTGATTGCCGTCTTCACGCTCGGTTCTCATGTCAATGATCTCCACTTCGGGAAGTTCCGCATTGCCATAACGCTGATTCAGTTCTACAAGCTGATAAATATTCTTTTTGGCATTGTAATAACTTTCAATTTTTGGTGTTGCGGATGACGGCACAAGAACAGCACCATGATAACGACAACGGTATTTTGCAACTTCAATCGTGTCATATCTCGGTGCAGCGTCGGATTTATATGATTGCTCGCCCTCTTCATCCATGATGATCAATCCTAAATTCCGAAGCGGTGCAAAGACGGCGCTTCTTGTCCCGATGATAAAATCTGCATCACCAGTCCGGGCACGTTCATAAGCAAGTCTGCGTTCTCCATCAGACAACCTGCTGTGCATCAATGCCACACGTCCACCAAAACGATTTCGGAAACGCTGTACAATCTGCGGTGTCAGACTGATTTCCGGCAGTAACAGCAACACAGATTTTCCGAGGGCAAACGTTCTCTCTGCAAGTTTCTCAAATACAGCCGTTTTTCCGCTCCCGGTTACGCCTTTGAGCAGGAAACAAGCCGGATGATCTGTCTCCAGACATGGTGCAATCCTGTTATAGGCGTTCTGTTGCTCCGGAGAAAGAATCAGCTCCGGAAGATCCTGAGAATCTGGATTTTCAGATTTTTTTGGTTTCCGAATACGTCCGGACAGATTTTTTATCACCTGAGACGGCAGAATCGCTTTCAAGGCATCGTAATATGTGCAAAATGTATTCTCACGCAACCAACGGACTAAATCAAGCTGTTCCGGACTCAATACAGGGATTTCATCCGGAACGGACTGAATCAGTTTTAACTTGATTCCAGAATTTTCAGAATTCTGATTCTGATCAGAATCAGATCTGATTTCTATCACAAAGCCGATTGTGCTCTTATTAGACTTTCCGAACGGCACAAACACCCTGTGTCCTGCCGTGCAGGAAAGTCCGTCCGGAATTCTGTAAGAATACAGAATATCCGCCGCATACGCAGAGCCGACATGCACTGCAACGGCTGCAATTCCGGACATTACTGCAGAATTGTCCTGTCATCCGCAGACGCTTCAATGATTTTATATTCTCCTCTTGCGAATTCATCCACAGCAGTCTTAACGGGTTTCTCCTCCAGGCTTGCGTTGTTCTTGTAGAGTTCATCGGCAATTTCTCTTGCTCTTTTGGCAACGCCGATCACAAGGGAATAGCAGCTTTCGTTTTTTGTAATCATCTGTGTAATTGCTGGTCTTAACATGATAAAAACCTCCTGAAATAAAAAAATTAAAATTAAAATCAATAAAAATTAAATTAATTTTTAATTAATTTTTAATTCTTCTGCACGGATCACAGATCTGAAATCCGCAATGGCATCTTCCAAAATATTATTTACAATGCAGTAATCATACTGTTCTTTGTACTGCAATTCCCTGGCTGCCTGTTCAATCCGTTTTGTAATCACATCTTCGGATTCTGTGCCACGGGCAGTCAAACGCTGTCTGAGTGTCTCCAGATCCGGAGGGGCAATAAAAATAAATTTTGCGTCCGGGACAAGTTTCCGGATCTGCATAGCGCCCTGCACTTCAATTTCCAGGATCACATGCCTGCCCTGGGCAAGTGCATCTTCAATCGGCTGTTTCAGCGTCCCGTAATAGTGATCGCAATAAGGCGCATACTCTAAAAACGCATTTTCAGAAATTAACTGTTCAAACTGTTCTTTCGGCATAAATCTGTAATGCACACCATCAATTTCACCTTGCCGGGGTGCTCTGGTCGTTGCCGATACAGAATAATAATACTTCTCGTCTTTGAGAATCTGCCCTAGAATTGTACCTTTTCCACAGCCTGACGGCGCAGAAACGACAATCAGAAGACTTTTTTGCATGAAGAATCACCCTTTCAGTATTTTTAATGTATTTCATTAATTATTCAATGTTCTGAATCTGTTCCCGGATTTTCTCAATCTCAGATTTCAGTTCCACAACAATTGCTGTGATTTCTACATCTTGGATCTTAGAACCAATGGTATTCACTTCCCGGTTCATTTCCTGCACTAGAAAATCCAGTTTTCTGCCCACACTCTCGTCAGTATCCAGTAATTTCTTCATCTGAGACAAATGACTTCTAAGCCGGACAGTTTCTTCGTCCACTGCTGTTTTTTCAGAAAAAATTGCCGCTTCTGTCAGGATTCTTTGTTCATCCATCCCGGTTACGCTGAGCAATTCCTGAATTCTTTCTGTAAGACGTTCCCGGATTTTCGCTGTCAGTTCCGGTG
>CAMWWG010000171.1 GCA_947177935.1 uncultured Ruminococcus sp.
GCATTTGCCTTGTCCTATCCGAATGTATTAAAACATTTTATTGATACGGTCTATGAAGAACACAAGGAAAAGATCCCGTTTTCTGTCAGAGAAACCAGTTTTCAGGAAGTCCTGGATGCGTATGATCAGGAAAATTATTTATGCAATACAATTTTTCTTTTCAAGAAAGCAAAAGAACGTGTGACAGAGTGCCGGCAAGAGTTTTCTGTATTTCTGAAATCACAGTTATTCCGGGACATTTTACAAGGCAGATATGTTAGTACGAAGCCGGAAGAAACTCCCGGAAAATTATTAGAATATTCAGATGAGGAGTTTTCAGAAGAAGTATCCGAAGAAACGGAGTTCTCAACGGAAATTTCCGGAGATGATTTCAGTGAAGTAATGCAGAAAGAAACTTCAGAGAAACCGTTGGAAAATTTGCTGAAAGATCTTTCTCAGGAATTATCAGAAATATCCCCGAAAGAATCTCAAAATCCGGATTTCCCGGCAGAAAATTCACAAACCGTCATAGAACAGACTCTCAGAAAAAAAATTACACAATCGGAGGAAAAAATCATGAAGTTATACGGAAGAATTGACTACAGAAGTGGCTATTATAATTTTGCACCGCAGTATGAAGAAAAAAATGCGGAATTTATAGAACTCCGTGCCAGAGATTTGTTTCCGCCGCATGGTGCATTCAACCTGAAAGAATCGCATGGCGCAGTTGGCGAATTTTTAAGAAATCTGAATATCTATGAAGCTAACTCAATCGAACAGAGTTTTTATATTATCGAAATCAAAGAATCGGATCTGATTGAAAATAATGATGTGAATTATCCGAAAAGAATTGATCTTGCCGCAATGATGGAAAGCGGCAGAAAATTATCCCTGATGATCCGTCCTGTGCAGGATGCCTGTTTCTATAGGGCAGTGACGCCACGGATGGAAATTGACAACAGCAGTTTTTCAGGCTATATTGAAATCAATGAAGAAGAATGTCCGGACAAAGAAAAAGTTGTTTTATTATATAATAATAGATTATATGGACCGTTTGAAGTGTCCAGCCGTTATTCTGACAAGAAATGTATTCACCCGGAGGCAGTTCTGAAAAATTATCTCCTGGATTATGTGGATGCCAGTGACTGCCATTGTCTTGAATTTGAAATACAGCCATACGAACAGAATCCTATTCCGGTGCTGTTCTACAAATTCGTCCCGAATCATCGCAAGGAGGATGTTATCCCGGACAGTATTCTGCTTGAAAAACTAAAAGATCATATCCGTCCGGAACTGGCTCTGGAGAATCCGGAAGAATTTATCCGGATCTGTTCCACATCGCCGTTCCTGAAAGATATGCCTGAAGAATTCCGCCGCAACAGGGTCAACCGGGTGAAAGAACTGGTCACCAGAGTTGCCCTGCACAAGGAAGACATTACCAGTCTTGCTCAGGAATTGCTCCGGCAGATCGGCAGAGACATTCCAGAAGAGATGGTGACGGCAAGCGAAGTCTATCAGAAGCAGGCAGATCAGCTCCGGGCACTTTACGAAAAACAGGAAGAATTGCAGGCAAGTCTGGAAAAGGCAAGGGAAGATCTTGGAAAATACGAAGTTTCCATGAAAAACGCAAGTACTGCTTCCAATGAAGAAGTCGAGAAACTCCGGCAGGAACTGGAACAATTCCGGAGTCAGAAACTTCTGTATGAGGATCTGGAGGCGCTCAAAGCGGAAAAAGTACATCTGCATGCACAAAATGACATTCTCCGGGAAGAACAGTATAAACTCCGTGCGGAAAACAGGAGTCTGAAAAAAGAAGTCCAGGATGCTATCACGGAGGGATTTGAACATCGTGCGGAAAAAGCATTTGATCCGTATATTTCCCATGCCATGCTGGAAGCGGCAGCAAAGTGGGACAGAACGGATGAGACAGACAAACTGAAACAAACAGTACTCCTGGTGGCGGATCAATCTCCGGCGGAGCTGTCCGGTGAAACATTAATCAGCGAATTGATTCAGCGTGTGCAGGCAAAGAGAAATTATAAGCCGAATACAATTCTGAATATTTTCATCAGCATTGTGCAGAATTTCATGACAGTTTTTTCCGGCGAACCGGGGATCGGAAAGACATCCATCTGCGATATTCTTGCAGATTCCATCGGCATGAACAGTTTTGCAGACAATTGCCTGAATCGTTATATTCCTGTTTCTGTAGAACGTGGCTGGCAGTCGAAGCGTGATTTTATCGGCTATTTTAATCCGCTGACAAGAAGATATGACAAGAATAACAGCCGGGTCTATGATGCACTCCGGATTCTTGACACAGAACGGGAAAATTCCCGGTATCCGATGTTGATTCTGCTGGATGAAGCAAATCTGAGTCCTTTAGAATATTACTGGGCGGATTTCATGCGCCTTGCGGATCAGTCAGAAATCCAGAACCGATTGATTAATATCGGCACGGATTCGGATATTTACATCCCGGAAACACTTCGTTTTTTGGCAACTGTCAATACAGACCAGACAACGGAACAGCTTTCGCCCCGATTCATTGACCGTGCCTGCATGATCAAACTGCCGCATGTTACAGCAACTGTTACAAAAGAATCCGGAACAGAAAAACCGGTATTTGCTCCCATTCCCTGGAAAGAGCTGAAAGAAGTCTTTGACACGCCCAAAGATGATAAGACAAGTCCGCTGTTGAGTGTCCGTGAAAAAATCTATGAATTGTTCTCTCAGCATAATCTTTGTGTCAGTCCCAGGGTAGAACGCAGTATTGAGAAATATATTCAGGTGGCACAGGGAATTATGGACAGTGAGGGTGTTGTCCGCAGCCATGAAATTGCACTGGACTATGCAGTGCTTCAAAAATTATTGCCCAAGATCAACGGCAATTATGATTCCTATCGTGTACTGTTTGACAAACTCAAGACGATCAGCACGGAAAATCATCTGCATATGACACTGGAAGCGTTGGAAACAATGGAAAAATTCCAGAAAGATCACATGGGATACTGTCAGTATCTGGCATAACCGGTAAGGACGTGGTATCTCTATGACAGCAGTAAAATCATTAAAATTAATCATCCGGCACAGGTGTTCCGAAGAGGACTGTCCGCCAGGGGTGATACTCCGGGATATTGAAACGGAGCTGACGGAACTCACGGACGAAACTGCAGAAGAAATTCTTCCGGAACATGCTGAACATTATGTTTATCATAATATCAATTATGAGTTCTATATTTCCGGTGCGGATTCTGTCCCTACAAA
>CAMWWG010000172.1 GCA_947177935.1 uncultured Ruminococcus sp.
ACGCAATGTTCATTCTGCAATCCCCTTCCGGAATCCATGCGTAAAATGCCTGTCATAGAGTTTTGAGAGCGAATACGCATCACCCAGGAAATCCCCGACTGTCACGAGAGCTGTTTTGGTAATGCCTGCCTGGCGGACTTTCTCTGCAATATTTTCCAGATTGCCTTTGATGATCTTCTGATCTTCCCAGCTGGCTTTGTAAATTACAGCGACAGGCGTTTCTTTGGGATAACCTGTGCATAATTTTTCTGCAAGTTCCTGGATTCTGCCAACGGACAGAAAAATCACCATAGTTGCCTGATGCTTTGCCAGTTCTTCTATGCGTTCGGATTCCGGGACAGACGTTCTCCCCTCCATCCGGGTCAGAATCACTGTCTGTGACACATCCGGGAGTGTGTATTCTTTCTGCAATGCCGCTGCCGCCGCCAGAAAAGAACTCACACCGGGGATCACTGCATGAGAAATGCCCATGCTGTCCAGAGCGTCGAGCTGTTCCCGGATCGCCCCATAGAGAGACGGATCACCGGTATGCACCCGGACAGTTGTTTTCTGATTCTGTTCTGCATGTTGCATGATCTGCAAGACTTCTTCCAGCGTCATACCGGAACTGTCATAGATTTCACAGTCGGACTTTACATCCCGGAGAATTTCGGGATTGACAAGAGATCCGGCATAGATAATCACATCCGCAGAATCAATTAATTTTTTTCCCTTGATTGTCAGCAATTCCGGATCGCCTGCACCTGCTCCCACAAAATAAATCATGATTTCAGACTTCCTTTCTTGATTAACAGTGTTGTGAAATACGATTTTTCCCGGATCACAGGCTTTCCGATATACGCATCCGGCATCCCGATATTCTGCATCATAACAGTATGATCCAGTAATTCCGATTCTTCCAGCATGGGAATCAACCAGGGCAATGCGTTTCCGGCTTTCATTATGATAATATTATCTACCTGCAAGATTGCCTGTTGTACGGATTCCGGGGATTGTACCGCCGGGAGAATCAGGAGCGATTCCTGATTTTCACAGAGACTCAGCTGTGCAGCAGCAGCTCCTGCCGAAAAGGAGGAAATCCCCGGAATGACGCTTGTCTGGTAACCGAATTCTGCAAGAATTTCCCGGACATAAGAAGCCGTGCTGTAAACAGAGACATCGCCCAGCGTAATCATCGCAATTTTTTTTCCAGCTTCTAAATATGTGATCACAGGATCTAATACACCGGATTTCAGATAATTTTTATAATCCAGATCAGATTGCATCGGAAATATCATTTTTAATATTTCTGCTTTTCGCATATCCGCCACCTGTTGGGCAATTGCAAATGCCACAGAATCCGCATTCGCATGTTTCACGGGAATGACAATCACGTCCGCCTGTTCTAGAATCTGTTTTGCATGAAGTGTTAATTCCAGGGGATTCCCTGAACCGACACCGACTGCATAAAAGATACCATTCATGATAATAAATCTCCCCTAACATCCTAGCATACAGGAATAAATCATTACAGCATTGTTTTCCTGCAAGATATGATAATTCTTGATTGCCTTTGCATGTGCAACAGAAATCTGTGTGATTTCCAGATCCGGCATAGATTGCAGCAAAGCATAAATTTCCGCTTGGGATTCCAGCGTCACAGCACTGATCACAAGACGGATTTTCTTGTGCAGATTCTGGAGCAGATTGAAAATTTCCGGGAATTTCTTTCCTGTGCCGCCAATGAAAATACAATCCGGCAACGGCAGATTGTTCAGAACTTCCGGAGCTGTTCCGGAAATAATCTCCAGATTTTCAAGTCCAAAATAATGTTTATTCTGATCCAGAATTTCTAATGCCGTATGTTTATATTCGATTGCATACACTTTTCCAAATGGACAAAATCTGGCACACTCTATGGAGATACTGCCTGTCCCTGCACCAATATCCCAGATCGTTTCATACGGCTGTAATCTTAATTTACTGAGAATCACGACTCTTACTTCTTCTTTGGTCATGGGAGACTGATTCCGGAGAAATGCATCATCCGGGAGCAGTGCCGGACGGAGCAACGGCTTGGATGCAGGATGTTTCACAGCGACAACATGTAATACAGGATTTTGAAATTCCAGAAATTCTCTGGGTGATCC
Source organism: uncultured Ruminococcus sp. (assembly GCA_947177935.1). Taxonomy (GTDB): domain Bacteria; phylum Bacillota; class Clostridia; order Oscillospirales; family Ruminococcaceae; genus UBA3855. Next base: position 2,130 of record CAMWWG010000172.1, read on the forward strand.
GGAACACAATTTCTGCTCCGGACAGCCCAGGTCTGAACCAACATATAGTATTGCATCCTCAATATGATATGCTGACAATATTCCGGCAATCTCTTTTGCACCCTGATTCACAGAACAAAAAAAGAATGTGAGGGCATGTTCCGAGACAGTCCATGCAATTTTACCGGGATTGTATTCTCTGCCATGCAGACTTAGAATTGCTGCATCTTCCATTGTGATACCAAAAGCCGCACCAAGCAACTGCAACGATCCGATTCCTGGAATGATTTCTATTTCCATATCCGGATAACGTGCCAGAATTGTCCTGCATAGGCTATAAAATAACGGATCTCCTGATACAATCACAGCAATTTTCTGGGATTCTAAACGCTCCGGGAGCTGTTCCAGAAATTCCGGAATTTTGCCAAGAATTTCAATATTTTCCAGATTGTAATTCCGGAGCATCTTCATAAACCGTCCGGATGTGATCACACAATCCGCCGTTAAGATCGCTTTTTCTGCGGCAGGCAGTAAATAATCCGGATTGCCTGAACCGCCGCCGATGATTACTAATTTCATGTTAATTCTCTCACCACGCTTTCAGGATTTGTTCTGTATTTTTTGTTTGTGCAAGCACTTGATTCTGCTCATCGAGCAGTACCATAGCGATCCGGATTTTTCCATGCGTTCGCAATTCGCAGTTTTCTGCTCCTGCCTCTGCAACAGAATGCCAGACAAGTTTATCCAGAGCATCATTTTTTAACAGCTCCTGCATCTGTGCTGTTGTCGCCGCATGATATAATTTCCGGATCAAAGCAAGATCTGCTCCGGCAAGTGCCGCATGGGTGCAGACTACTTCACGCTGTCCGCCGGCGGTGTGACTATGCAAATCCATGATATTTGCCGCCGGTTTTGTTAATTTTCCCGTCCGCCCCAGGATCAGAAGATTCTCAAAGCCCAGTTCTTCGGCACAGTCCAGCAGATACCCCAGGTAATTACTGCACAGGATGATATTATTTTTCTTGTATTTTTTTAAATAATTTTCTCCGGCATATCCCGTGACAAACGCACAGGTTGTTCCAAATTCTGCACGACACATGGAC
>CAMWWG010000173.1 GCA_947177935.1 uncultured Ruminococcus sp.
ATTCTTACAGCCGGGAATCTGCGCCGGATTTTGCAATTCGTTCTCATGCAGGGATTCAGATAGCAAAGCCAAGAGTGTTTATTCCGGTATTTCCAGGTACGAACTGTGAATATGACACAGCCAGAGCGTTCGAGAAAGCCGGCGCTGTTGCAGAAACGTTCGTGATCCGGAATCTGTCCGCAGATGCGATTGAAGAATCTGCCAGAATCGCAGCGGAGAAGATTGCAAATTCTCAGATGATTATGATCCCAGGTGGATTTTCCGGCGGTGATGAACCGGAGGGCAGCGGAAAATTTATCACAGCATTCTTCCGGAATCCTGCTGTGAAAGATGCTGTGCACGAATTATTGAAGAACCGGGACGGATTGATGCTCGGTATCTGCAACGGATTCCAGGCATTAATCAAACTCGGACTTGTGCCGTTCGGTGAAATTGTTGATATGACAGACGAATCCCCGACACTGACGTTTAATACAATTGCAAGACATCAATCCATGATGGTCAACACTAGAATTGCATCAAATAAATCTCCGTGGTTAATGGACTGCAAGCCGGGGGATATTCATGCAATTCCAATTTCACATGGTGAAGGCAGATTTGTTGCGTCGGAAAGTCTTCTCCAAAGATTGGCATCTGCCGGACAGATTGCTACACAGTATGTGGATCTCAGTGGCAAGCCGACAATGGACATCCGTTATAATCCGAATACGTCCATGGGTGCAATTGAGGGCATCACGTCTCCGGATGGCAGAGTTTTTGGCAAGATGGGACACAGCGAGCGGAAAGGCACAGACATCTGTAAGAACGTTCCAGGACAGAAAGATCAGCATATTTTTGAAAACGGTGTGAAATATTTCGCATAATTATTTAAAAAAATAATTTTAAAAGCGGCTGAGTGAAAACTTAGCCGCTGATTGCTTGACAAAATGATGAGAAAATGCTATAATAATATTAAAAATGTTGAAAAATATTAAAATAATAAAATAATAAGTCTATATTCTTGAGAGGTGATGTTTATGCCGCAAAAAGAAGATCTCAAGCTTCGGAAAACGCAGTCAATTGTATGGAAATCTATGGCACTTGCCATGGTTTTTGTGATCATTATTTTTATTGTTCTAGCAACATTCCAGACGATGAACCAGAAAATTAAAAGTCTCAATGAACAGACAATTGAAGAAATCGGATTTACTTATCTGTCTGGACGCAGTATTGAAATTATCAATCATTCTAAAACTTATTTTGACAGTAAATTTGAATCACTCAATCAGATGCTGGATGTGGCGCTGGAAGATCATAAGACGCCACAAGAAACAAAATCTTATCTGGAATGGGAAATCTCTCAGGGCGTGGAATACGTTGCACTGATGAAATCTGACGCAACAAGGGAAGTTCTCCGGGGTGATGAGACAATCCATCCGTTTGACATGGAAAGTTATCAGCATGTTTTAGAACAGAAACAGAATAAAGTAATGCTGACAATGTCTGCAGATGGCGACAGTATGATTGAACTGGTGATGTTCCGTGATTTTGAAATCGACGGACAGACTTATTCTGCGCTTTTGTGCGATATTGAACCGGATACGCTCAATAATGTGCTGAGTCTGTTCTACGGTGAAGACACGATCTATTCTTTTATCATCCGGGAGAAAGACGGTGATTTTGTCGTCCGCAATGAAGATACAAAGAATCAGTCTTATTATGACCGCATCCGTGAATTATATCAGGCATATGAAGGAATGCAGCCGGAGGATTATGTGCAGGATCTGCAAAGAATTATGGAAAATGGCGAAGAATACCAGAATGTATTCATGATTAACAATGAACGAAGGATGCTCTATGCAAGATATGTTTCTTATACAGATTGGTATCTGGTGACATTCATGAATTACAGCGAAATGGAAAGTCTGATTGAAGCGAATAATCAGAAGAGAACACTTGTTTTTAATAAGAGTTTTGCGGTATTGCTGATTGTTTTCCTGGTTGTTCTGGTCGGATTGTTTTTCTTTTTCTATCTGGAGCTGAAAGAACAGCAGAGATTAAAATTAAGAGCAATAAAAGCCAATCAGTCCAAAAGTGATTTCCTGTCGAATATGAGCCATGACATCCGGACGCCTATGAATGTCGTTGTCGGTTTAACAGATATTGCAAGGGATAGGATTGATGATAAAGAAAAAGTCCAGGAATGCCTTGAAAAGATTGCAAGATCCAGCCGGCATTTGTTATCCCTGATCAATGATGTTCTGGATATGTCCAAGTTGGAAAGCGGAAAAATGACGCTTTCCCTTGTGCATGTGTCACTCCGGGAGAGTATGCAGAATATTGTGGCAATTATTCAGCCGCAAATTAAAAGCAAATGCCAGAATTTTGATATTTATATTAAAAATATTATTGAGGAAAATGTCTATTGCGACAGTTTAAGATTAAATCAGGTATTAATTAATTTATTGTCCAATGCGGTGAAATATACACCTCGTGAGGGAACTGTCAAGCTGATATTCTCACAGGAAAGTTCACCGTCCGGGGATGATTATATCCGCAATCATATTATTGTGAAAGATAATGGCATCGGCATGTCGGAAGAATTTCTCAAGATTATATTTGACAGTTTCGCCAGAGAAGATATGCAGAGGGTTACCAAAGAGGAGGGAACAGGTCTCGGACTTGCCATTACCAAACATATTATTGATATTATGGGCGGTACAATCGAAGTGAAAAGTGAACCGGACAAGGGCAGCGAATTCCATGTTATTCTGGATTTGCAGAAATATATTGAAAATCCTGCGCAGGAAAATGCGTTTGAAAATTTGCGTGTGCTTGTCATTGACGATGACGAAGAATTGTGTACAAGTGCGATGGATTCCCTCCAGGAATTGAAAGCCAATGCGCAGTATGTCACAAGCGGTGAGGATGCCATTGAAAAAATCAAGGAGCATCCGTCGGAATTTGATGTGATTCTTGTGGACTGGCAGATGCCGTCCATGAATGGGGTGGAAACTGCAAGGAGTATTCGAAAATACACAGGGGATAAAATTCCGATTATTTTGATCTCAGCGTATGACTGGGGCGATGTCGAAGATGAGGCAAAAGACGCCGGGATTGCCGGAGTTATCTGTAAGCCGCTGGTCAAATCTACATTGTCTTCGGGAATTAAGTGCTATAGGAATCCGACAATGAAACCTGTTGAGACAAAAAAGCAGGAAGTGAAA
>CAMWWG010000174.1 GCA_947177935.1 uncultured Ruminococcus sp.
TCCTGGTACAGGAAATGGGCGGAACGCTTTATACAGTAGCGAAAGATGTCAAGTTGCAACTGGAATTTTCACCGGAGACCGTCCGGAGTTATCGTCTGATCGGCTATGAGAACAGAGTTCTTGCCAATGAAGATTTTAACAATGACAAAGTCGACGCCGGAGAGATTGGCGCAGGACACAGCGTGACAGCGTTGTATGAGATCATCCCAACGGATGCGCCGTCTGATAATCTGATGACATTGTCCATGCGTTACAAAGAACCGGACGGCGAACAGAGTCAGCTCCGGGAGTTCCCGGTTACCGTTTCGGGATGCTGGAATGAACAGATCAGTAAAAATTCCGCATTTGCCGGTGCTGTTGCAGAATTCGGCATGTTACTGAGAAAAAGCAGTTATGCAGGCATGTCCAGTTACTCTCAGATTATGGAGCTGCTCAGCAAGACGGACATTCAGGATCAGTATCGTTCAGAATTCCGGGAACTTGTGCAGGAAGTATACCAAGCCGGAATGCTTCCGGAATCCGTCGATCCGGCGAGCATTCCACAGGATGAAGAGAAAGATGTAACGACGGAATCCGCCACAGCGCAGGAGATTCCTGAAAATCCAGATCAAAATCCGGCACAGGGAAAAGATTATACACTTACGGCGTATTATCAGGGGAATCCCGTGGAATTGTTTGAGGAAGAATGGTTTGTTTCTGTTGTCGGAGAATACATAGATCTCAATACGGAAACCGGAGAATTGGCGGACGGCGCTGTGGAAGAATCCGCAAAACAGAACGGCATTTATGTGGATATTGCCTATTCTGAAGAAATTTACGGCAAGGACGGGAAACCGCTCCCGTTGAAAGGCACTACTGAGCCGTATTCTGTTTATGGAGTTACAATTCTGATAGACGAGAGTACCGGGACAGAGCAGTTGATCGTGAATCATGACGGCTACCGGGCTGTTTATGAAATCCCCGAAGTGATCCGGAATGAATTGATGTTCCGGGTTGGTGTAACGAATTCTTAATTAATTATTTTTTATAAATTTATAAAAAATATTGACTTTTTCCTGATCCTGTGTTATAATGAATTATTCATGATGTATTATGTCATGAAATATTTAGAAATGTTAAAAATTAGGAGATGCTTAAAATGCTTCACATAAAATACAGTAAAATCAGATGGAATCACAGCGTTATTTTCCTGTTCTGTTTATGGGTGTTTCTATTTCTGATGATGCAGAATCCTGTGACGGCTTCGGCACTCACCACAGGACAGGAAAATATTGTTGCCAGAGCGGATTATTATTATAATACCAAATGGACTGTACAAAAAAACGTCAAAGGCTGGCGTGATGAGAATATTTTCTATGCGGGCGAAACGCATCATATTCCTTATGGACAGCCGATTTCCTCCGGAAGATATATCGGATGGGGTGTTTCCATGGATAAATTTCTGGAATCTACCCGGGATCCGGACAGTGTTTTCTATCAGTCCCGTTCCGTGAATAATTACGATACCGGAAGTTATTCGACATTCTATGCAACGGATTGTTCTGCATTTGCATCCTACTGTTGGAATCTCCCACAACGAACGACAACCGGCACTTTTCCCTCTCTGAATGTCAAGAGTTACGGCAAGTGCACAGAAGAAAATATCCCGAGTATTCAGGTCGGCGATGTGCTGAACAAAGCGTATTCCCATGTTGTCGTTGTGACAGATATTAATTATTATGAAGACGGTTCTATTGCAAGTATTGAAATTACAGAACAGACTGTTCCGGAAATGAAACGCTCCTGTTATTCTGTCACGCAACTGGAGGCGCATTTTGGGAGTTACACAATCTATCGTTATGTCAAGCGTGAAAGTGTACCGCCTCCGCCGGCTTCTTCCCACGAAAACTGGTATGATTCCATGGAAACGGCAGATCTCGGCGAAGTTTTTTATGCAAGATTAAAATTGCATTCTGGAGAATCCTATGTGACAGTTTCGGAAAATTCTATTTTAAGCAGACAGTTGGATTCTGATCATTATGAACAACAGATCTGGAAATTTGAACGCCAGACCAACGGCAGTTATTCGATTTCTTCGGTTTCAGATTCTTTTGCATCTTCTGGAAATTCCGTGATGACGCTTGCCGGGGAGTGGCTCGGCATGTATGGTGCGGAAATTAAACTGGACAGAAAGCAGATCGGCATACAGCAGAATTACAGAATCTACCAGGATTCGGGCAAGAATTGTTATTATATCCGTCCGGAAAGTACGGATTTGCCTCTTTCCTTGAATCGTGTTATTTATTCTCCTAACAGAGATGATTTCGAGAATCCGGATGAAATTGCAGATTTTATCATCAATTTTGAAGATTCTCTGATGCTCTCCAGATTCGAGCCGGATTCTGAAAAAATTCAGTTTGATATTCTCCGGTTGGATATGGATGGCTGTTTTCCGGCGGATCTTGGCGAGACATTCTGTGCTGGCATTCGGAATCTCGCAACAGGATGGTTTGTCACGGCGCAGGAACAGAATATTACCGGATTGCCGGAAGATCATTCTCAGTCACAGATCTGGGAATTTACACGTCAGGCGGACGGCAGTTATCAAATCTGCAATCCGTTTACAAAGCAGTGTATGGAAGTTCAGGATTTCGCTGTCCAGGGCGTTGACAGCAATATTTTCCCAGGCGAATACACCGGCACAACGGCACAGCATTATTATATCTATTCTGCTGATGGTGTGTATTATCTGAAACCTGTCTGCTCGGAACTCTATGTAGATATGGCACAGGATACCGGCAATCTTGCCGTCTGGACGAGACATCCGCAATGGCAGCCGCAGCAGTTTGATTTGCAGATCTTCCCGGATGGCGATATGGATCTTGACGGCGCTGTGACTGTTCTGGATGTTATTATGCTCCAGAAATGGCTGTTGCAGACGGGAGATCTGACTTATTGGAAAAATGCAGATGTTCACAAGGATCAGCAGATTGATATTTTTGATCTGGTGACATTGAAATATCAGTTGATTCATTCTGGTAAATCTGTAAATGAATGAAAAATATTTGTTTTAAGGAGAAAAAGCAATGCCGCATATGACAGTCCATCAGAAATTAGTCGCTATGACAGAAAGCTATTAAATCAAATCCGGGAATCAGATGGCTTATACTGCGAAGAAAAAAATGATTTCTGCGGGAGCAGACTTCAAGAT
>CAMWWG010000175.1 GCA_947177935.1 uncultured Ruminococcus sp.
GTTTAAAACCATCTTGTGTTGTTCTGGTGGCAACCGTGAGAGCATTGAAATACAACGGCGGTGTGCCGAAAACGGAGCTGACAAAGCCGGATCTGGATGCTTTGAAAAAAGGCATTGTGAATTTAAGAACCCATATTGAGAATATGCAGAAATATCATGTGCCGGTTATCGTCGCATTAAATCAGTTCTATACAGATACGGAAGAAGAATTGAATTATATTGCAGAATATTGCCGGAATCTTGGCGTAGAAACATCTCGTTGTGAAATTTTTGCAAAAGGCGGTGCAGGCGGTACGGATCTTGCAGAAAAAGTCTGCAAAATTGCAGATACCCAGGAATCCGAATTTGAAGTATTATATTCTCAGGATTTGTCTATCACAGAAAAGATTGAGAAAATTGCCAAAGAAATTTACCGTGCGGACGGCGTGAAGTTTTTGCCGAAAGCAGCAAAGGCATTGCAAGGCTTTGAAAAATTGGGCTATAGCAATCTGCCTGTCTGCATTGCCAAAACACAGTATTCCCTTTCGGACAATCCACAATTGCTTGGTAAGCCGGAACATTTCACGATCACGGTCAGTGATGTGAGAGTATCCGCCGGCGCTGGTTTTATTGTTGCTCTCACAGGCGATATTATGACCATGCCGGGACTGCCGAAAGCACCAGCGGCATTAAAAATCGACTGTGATAATAATGGCAACATTTCAGGATTATTTTAATGATCAATAAAATTATGAGAATCAGAAAAGAATTTATGACAAATTCTCCGGAGGAGAGCATTTCTCTGGCATATTCACTGGGGAAGATCCTCCGTCCCGGGGATGTGATCGCCTATTCCGGGGATTTGGGCGCAGGCAAGACGACATTCACCAGGGGACTTGCATCCGGGATGGGTCTGACAGATCTGGTCACTTCACCGACATTCAATCTTGTGCATGTCTATGGCAGACCGCCTTTGCAGTTATGTCATTTTGACATGTACCGGATCACAAATCCGGGAGAACTCGAAACAACGGGTTATTATGATTATTTGCCGGAAGAAAGTGTTTTTGCGATTGAATGGTCTGAGAATATTATTTCTGCATTGCCGAAAAATCTTATCCGCATCCGAATAGAGACACTCGGCGAAGAAAGCCGGAAAATTATTCTGGAAGTGCCGGAAACGATAGAAAGAGGGGAACGCTTTGCGAATTTTGGGAATTGACACGTCCGGAAAAACAGCATCCGTTGCCATTCTTGACACAGAAAAAAAGATCTTGCTCGGGGAGCATAGTATTTATACGGCAAGAACACATTCACAGGTGATTATGCCAATGTGCAAAGATTTATTATGTGAATGCAATATGATGGTACAGGACGTGGACGGATTCGCTGTTTCGGTTGGCCCTGGATCGTATACCGGCATCCGGATCGGGATTGCCGCCGTTCAGGGGATGGCAATGGTGAACCAGACGCCTTGTGCAGGAGTTTCCACGTTGGCGGCGCTTGCATCCCGTGCCGGATCGGGGAACATTCTGGCACTTGTACACGCAAGGGAAGATCTGTTTTATTATGGAATCTATGATTTTGAAAACGGAATCATTCCGGCAGGAACACTTGCGGATCATGCAGAGATTCTGAACATCCTGGAGAATTATGCCGGAAGGATGACACTGACCGGGGACGGTGCGGAATTATTTATGCAGAATTATGCGGAAGAAATTCCGGATTCTCTGGAAATTTCCTTGACACCGCCGGCTTTGCGGCTGCAATCCGCTGCCGGAATCTGTACTTGTGCGGCGATAACCGGATTCGGAACGCCTGCCGATCTGACAGCAAATTATTTGCAGGCTGTGCAGATTCAAAAGAAAAAAACAGATAAATAATATCGAATGATTATTATGGATTATCAAAAATTAATTAAATTACTAAAAGAAAAATTAACAGAAAATAATTTTAGTGATTTCACTGTTGAAAAAGATATCAATCATAATTATATATTTATGATTCCAGTATCAGATTTTGATATAGGTATTCTTATTTCTGAAAGTGGCAGTATATTTTTTGAATGTCAGCTTGCAAGTGAAGTACAAAAATCAAAACGTATTACGATACTGGAAACACTTAATGATTTGAATTTTAAATATAGTATCAATCTTGTACTTGATGAAAATGATGATATATATTTAAAATATGTTTGTATCATTTGTGGAGATGAAACGACAGCTTGTAAACAGATCTTTACAATGCTGGAGTTTTTTATCACAATGATAGAAAATTGTATTGATGATATTATGTGTTTCATTTGAAGATAAAAAAGAAAGAAGTTGATTTGTGATGTCACGAGGTAGCGTCTCAATGCAGGAAAATCTGACAGCAGATTGCATTGAGTAAATATAGGCTGTCGGATAACTGCAATTTTATCAGAAAAAAATATTTTCATATTATTTTGATAAAGGAGTCGTTATCATGAATCGAGAGAAATTAAAAGCAGATTGGTATGCAGAAGAACAACATGCACAGATAAAAGGATGGGATTTCAGTTATCTGGAACACAGATTTGATTCCGGAGAAAATAATCTGCCTTGGGATTTCCGTCAGGTGATCCGGCAGTATGTCAAGCCGACAGACAGGCTTCTGGACATTGACACCGGCGGTGGAGAATTTCTGCTCTCATTGGGTCATCCAAATGTCCTGACAAGTGCAACGGAGGGATATGCGCCAAATATTGCACTTTGCAGGAAAAAATTTGACAGGCTTGGGATTGATTTTCACCCGATGACGGATGCAGGGAAAATGCCTTTTGCAGACCGGCAGTTTGATGTGATTCTCAATCGCCATGGCAGATATAATGTGAGCGAGATATTTCGTGTGCTGAAACCGGGCGGTTTCTTTCTCACACAGCAGGTCGGAGAATGGAATGACTGGGAATTGATAAAAAAAGTATTACCGGATGCACAAAGGCAATTCAAAGGGCATTGTCTTGCCAGTCAGGTGAAATTGTTTCAGGATGCTGATTTTGAGGTTCTGGAACAGGGTGAGGCATATTGTCCGATTCGATTTTATGATACAGGTGCGTTAGTCTGGTTTGCAAGAGTAATTGCATGGGAATTTGTTGGTTTCTCTGTTGACAATTGTTTTGAAAATCTGCTTGCTGTTGCGCAGGAAATACAGAACAAGGGCTTTTTG
>CAMWWG010000176.1 GCA_947177935.1 uncultured Ruminococcus sp.
CATTTGGCATGTCACCATTTGGCATGTCACCATTTGGCATGTCACCATTTGGCATATTGCCATTCGACATGTCACCATTTGGCATATCACTGTTTGGCATGTTGTCATTCGGCATGTTGTCATTCGGCATGTTGCCGTTTGGTATATTCATACCACTGCCCTTTCCACCTTGGTTCATACTACCTAAAGCCTCTAAATTTAAATCAGACGTGTCTATTAATGCCGTGCTGTTGTTCTGTTCTTCTGTCGTAGCGGGAATAGAACCGTCAAGTTGTCCTGAAATACTCTCGGCACGAAGTTCACCGAATAATTTTAATGCCACAACGCCCTCTTGATATTCTTCATAACTGCAAAAAGCTGTGGTATCTTGTTTCACATAATCATCAATGATTGCTACCATTTCATCAATTTTCTGTGCAAACAAACCGGACTGCACATATTCCGTGCAGATTTTTTGCAGATATTCATGATATTTCTGGAAGTATTCTTCATTTTCCAACAATTTGCCGATAATCGGTCTTTCCTCTGCTGTTACACCTGAAAAAACAGTGTCAATTGCATAATTCACGGCTTCCGAAGAATTTTTACATTGATTGGTACCAAAAGCAAGGTTATAATCCCATGGAATCATAGATAATACGCCGTTATCTTCCATCAAAATATAATTATGACAAAGTGTCCCGAAATAGCTGTCAAGATTTGTTAAGAATACATTGCAGGCTGTATAGCGTAAAATTTCATCAATATTAATATAATTTTCCAGGTTTTCGCCCTCACTGATACCCTTTAAAGAAGCAATTAAGCGGGTTTTGTCTGTATCATCAATTTTTGTGATATTATTATCAAAAATATTACAATAACTGCTGATTTCATCATCAGAATAAACCAGATTTACACCGTCTCTTCCGCCGTCCATGCCGCCGGATTTAAAACCATTTTCACCATCCGGCATTTGTGGTCTGTCGCCATTCTGGGAAAAGTCCATATCATCAGGCATTTCAGGCATATCACCATTTTGGGAAAAACCTTTACCACCACGCATTTCAGGCATATCGCCATCTTGAGAAAAATCTCTGCCTCCACGCATTTCAGAAAATTCTCTATTATCAAACGAATCAAATACAATTGTATATTCTGAAAGGTCAACAGTATTTCCGTCAGAATCTGTAATAGAAATTACTTCTGTGAAATCAATTTGCATCAGCTCACGCATATCAGATTTATCTAAAGTAATCTCTGTTCCGTCTGAAAGTGTAAAAGTTTTGATTTTTGTAATATCTTCAATAATCTCTGAAATATGAACTTCATTGCCATTTTTATCCGTTATTGTCAGCATAGAAGAAAACATATCACCTTTTGGCATATCGCCTATTCCATCTTTGCCATTCATTTCCATAGCTTCAGGTTTATAAGCTTTTATACTGGTATCTTCACCATAATTTCGCTCAATAAAACTATCATCCGGATCTTCAATGGCAATATAAAAACCATAATATTCGCCGTTTACCGTGATTTTTGTAAATCTGCACAAAGAACTTGGCACATCCATGAACTGAAATAAATCATAAGAAATATATTCTTTCAGATACGTATTATCAGAATAAATATTATTAAGAGCAAGTTTATCAAGCCCGTAATAACTTTGTCCATCTACATATTTATCAAATTTCACTTTCAGGCTATAACGTTCTGTGTCAGTCTGTGCAATTTGTGACAAAGAAGTATTCCCCTTGGTTTTAATGCCCACATTTTCAAAGCGTTCGCCATCGATCTCAATATCACAGGAAACCCATGGTTTAGAAGTAGCATTCTGCATGAGAGAATCCCACTCATCCGATATAATATTAATTTCCATCACGTTTTTTTCAGACAGCTTTTCGGCATAAGGACTTGTGTCAAGCAAAGACGCCGTTTCTGCTTCTGTATGGCTGTCTTCAACAATTGCTGTACTGTTGTCAGAATTTTCATCAGAAGAATTTGCAGGAGAATTTGCAAAATCACATCCCACCATAGACAGACAAGAGAATGCCATCAACACAGCAAGAATTTTTCTGTATTTCATAAAATTAGGAACAGCTCCTCTCAAGATTAATTTTATTTTTATTCTAATATCGCTTCATGTGAACAGCAAGAAACTTTTGTGTAAAATTTATGAATTTCTCTTGTAATTTTCATATGGATGTGTACAGCCGATTGAAAAAGCTATTGACAATAATGCCTGAAAATGTTAAAATAAAATATAAAATAAAATTATAAATTTTATTCAGAAAGGGGCGCCCGGCATGTTTCTCGTAACAGGAGATATTCATGGTTTGTGTGACAGACAGGATTTTGAACGCCTTTCTTCTGCCAATCAGGAATTATTTGACACAATGACAAAAGAAGATTATCTGATTATTACCGGGGATTTCGGGCTTGTGTGGGACAGCTCCAGGGAAGAAATCCGTCTGTTGCAATGGCTGGAAGACAGAAATTTTACAACACTTTTTGTGGACGGGAATCATGAAAATTTTGATCTTCTGGAGCTGTTATATCCTGTTGAAAACTGGAACGGCGGAAAAATCCGCAGAATTTCTTCCAGTGTGATGCAGCTCATGCGTGGACAGGTTTTTGAAATTGACGGAAAAAGCTTTTTTACGATGGGCGGTGCGGAAAGTCATGATAAAGAATATCGGGTTCCCGGTGTCAGCTGGTGGCAGCAGGAACTTCCGTCCAGACAGGAAATCCAGGAGGCAAGGGCGAATCTGCTTGGACATTGTATGAAAGTAGATTATGTCATCACGCACTGTCTGCCGAGCAGTATTCAGCATCAGGTATTCGGTGAAGACAATGAGATTTATCCGGATAATATCCTGACAGATTTTCTGGATGAGATTGCCGGAAAATTACAGTATGAACACTGGTACTGCGGACATTATCACCTGGACGGTGTTGTCAGGGGAAATCCCAGAATGCATATTATCTATCAAAAAGTAAAATTATTATAATTATTATTTACAGGAGGTTTTTTAATGGATTTATTGACAGGACTCACAGAACGCCGGAGTATCCGGCATTACACGGATCAATCTGTTTCAGAACAGGAAATTAAAAAAATTCTGGAAACGGCACGTTTTGCGCCGAGTTGGAAAAATTCTCAGACAGCAAGATAC
>CAMWWG010000177.1 GCA_947177935.1 uncultured Ruminococcus sp.
AAGCATGGCGAGCTTTAATCCGGCGTGCGATGAAAAGCGATTATAGCTGGGATGTCTCTGCGGATGCCTATATAAAAATTTATCTGGAACTTGTTAGTCATTAATTTATGAAATCGCAAAAAAATTACAAAAGCCCTGTGTTATGCAGGGCTTTTCTGGTTTTCTGATTTCGAAATTCTGAAATAATTCTTGCAATTCCTGTGAAATTATGGTATAATAAAAATAGTAACTATTATTTTATTTCACAGAAAGGAGACTTGCCGTGAAACGGCTTACCATCGGAATTTTAGCGCATGTGGATTCCGGAAAGACAACACTCGCAGAGGCAATGCTCTACACTGCCGGAGAACTGAGAAAATTAGGACGTGTCGATCATAAAAATACATTTCTGGATACAGATCAATTAGAAAAAGAACGTGGCATCACGATTTTTTCCAAACAGGCATTATTGCATTTTCCACAGCAAGAAACAGAATTTGTATTATTAGATACACCGGGACATGTGGATTTTTCTTCTGAAATGGAACGGACGCTGCAAGTCCTGGATTATGCAATTTTAGTCATCAGTGCATCGGAGGGAATCCAGAGTCACACAGAAACGCTTTGGAAATTATTGGAATATTTCAGAATTCCTGTTTTTATATTTCTCAATAAAACTGACCTGGCTTTCCGGTCAAATACAGAAATCATGCAGGATCTCACAAACCATTTTAGTCCTTGCTGTATTGATTTTACAGATTTTACAGATTCTGAGAATTTTATAAATAATCCTGATTTTTGCGAATTATTAGGCGCATGTGATGAATTGCTCATGAATCAGGTCATTGAAACCGGAACTGCTGAACCGGAAGCCATCGCACAGGCAATCCTGCAACGGCATGTATTCCCCTGCTGCTTCGGATCTGCCTTAAAATTGCAAGGAATTTCGGAATTTCTGGAGATTTTACAGACGTTCACATTACCCCTGTCGGAACGTCCGGAATTCGGTGCCAAAGTCTACAAAATTTCAGAAGACGACCAGGGCAAACGGCTGACGCACCTGAAAATCACCGGCGGGACGCTTCACGTCCGGGATGTGTTAAATTATAATAATAATTTAATCTCTGAGAAAATTAGCCAGATTCGAATTTATTCCGGCGCAAAATTCCAGACAGTGAATGCCGTTCATCAAGGATCTGTGTGTGCTGTCACGGGACTATCAGAATCCTGCGCCGGACAGGGATTCGGCTGTGAATCCAGTTCCGGAAAGCCTGTTCTGGAACCGATTCTGCGATATGCTGTAATATTACCGGAAGAAATTTCAATCCACACGGCCTTGATCGCATTCAGAAAACTGGAACAGGAAGATCCGCAGTTACATGTGAATTTTTCAGAGGCATTGCAGGAAATTCATGTTTTGTTAATGGGCGAGATTCAACTTGCGGTACTCCGGCATATCTTAACAGAAAGATTCGGAATTCCGGCACAATTCCAGCCCGGCGGCGTGGTCTACAAAGAGACGATTCAAAACACCGTCGAGGGCATGGGACACTATGAACCGCTACGACATTATGCTGAAGTCCGGTTATTATTAGAACCGGGCGAATCCGGGAGCGGTTTGCAATTCTCCAGTGTCTGCCGGGAAGATGATTTAGACCGCAACTGGCAGAGATTAATCCTGACGCATCTGAAAGAAAAACAGCATCTGGGTGTCCTGACGGGGTCACCCGTAACGGATCTGAAAATCACGCTGACCGCAGGACGTGCACATAAGAAACACACTGAGGGCGGCGACTTCCGTCAGGCGACCTACAGAGCCGTCCGTCAGGGATTAATGCAAGCCAAAAGCGTTCTGTTAGAACCGTTTTATCAATTCCGGATGGAAGTCCCTTGTTCTTGTGTGGGAAAAATTCTGACAGATCTCCAGAACAAGGGCGCTGCCTGTGCTGCTCCGGTACTGCATGGAGATTTCTCCATCCTGGAGGGCAAAGCGCCTGCCGTCGTCATGATGCAATATCAGAACACATTACTGGAACTGACCAGGGGACGGGGAAAATTATCCTGCATTCCCTGTGGCTATGCACCGTGTGCAAATCCGGAAGAAGTGATTCAGAAAATCAATTATCATGCAGAATCCGATCTGGAAAACTCACCAGATTCCGTGTTCTGTTCCCATGGATCAGGGGATCTTGTCAAGTGGGATCAAGTCCAGTATTATATGCACACAGAAAGCATTCTGAAATCCCAGAAAGAAATAAAAATTTCTGAACCTGTAAAACCTGTCAGACAGGCTTATACAGGCAGTCTGGAACAGGATGCGGAACTCATGAAAATTTTCGAGCAGACTTATGGGGAGATCCGACAGAAAAAATATCAGGATACGAGAAATCAAAGAACTTTGCTGCACACAGAACCTCTTAAAAAATCATCCGGCTTGTCGGAATATCATCCAGCGCCGGAACGTTCGGAATATCTGCTGGTAGATGGGTATAACATCATTTTTGCATGGGACTCCCTGAAAAAAATTGCTGCGGAAAGCCTGGATGCCGCAAGAGCCGAGCTGATCCGGATTCTGCATAATTATCAGGGCATGAAACAATGTAAATTAATTTTAGTCTTTGATGCCTACAAAATCAAAAATAATCCGGGGAGCATAGAACAATCCGGCGATTTCAGCATTGTCTACACCAAAGAAGCCGAAACGGCGGACACTTATATTGAACGTGTGACACATGAATTAAGCCGTGATCTTCATGCAAGGGTACGAGTTGCGACTTCTGACGGCATGGAACAGATGATTATTCTGGGTAATGGTGCATATCGGATGAGCGCTCAGGAACTGCAGCAATCCGTTCTGAACACAGAACAGGAAATTGAAAATTATCTGAATTCCTAATATTTTTATTTTTTTACTAGAAATTTTCTAAATTACCAATTTTTAAGGAGATGTTTTTGTATGACTTGTTCCCACTGCGGTGCGAATCTCATGGACGAAACCGTCTGCCCTTACTGCCGCTGCCGTGTTGAATTTCCAAAGCAGAATTCCCAGAATACCCGGAATTTTCAGGAGACTTTCCCGGATTTTCAGAATTCTCAGAATTATTCTGCGCTCTCTTCCGGAAAATTTTCCGAACTCCCCGTAAAAGCACGCCCCCTGTCCCCTGC
>CAMWWG010000178.1 GCA_947177935.1 uncultured Ruminococcus sp.
TTTCAGGACTGTATTGTATTTATACTGGAACGGGAGATCTACACACCGTTTGACACAATCACGGCGACACTCCTGGCAGAAGAAATCTCCGTCCGGAAAATCAGCCGTATCTCTGTATTGCTTGACGAAACAGAAATTTTTCTTGGTCTGGTGGATTCCATCCGGTTCTATTTCCGGAATCAGAAACAATTTCTGAAAATTCGATCTAAGAGCTTCACTTCGCTCCTCACACAGAATGAACTCCCGTCCGGTCTGCACAGCAATTTGACGATTCATGATCTGATCGAAAATTTTTATCAGTTTCCGTATATCACCTATGAAAATTTCCCGGATTCCGGTTATCTGTTTGTCAAATCCGGCAATACGATGTGGGACGGCGTTGTCAGCTTCTGCTATAAGCTCACGGGGCATTATCCGTATGTAACAGGAAATCATATTCATCTGTTAAAGCCGTCAAAAAATCCGGAGAATAATCCTGTCACGGAATTTTCTACGGGAGAAGTCCTTGAATACGGCACTTTGCAGGACTGTTCCCGGATAATCAGCCATTATCACATGTCGGATATGCTGAACAACACACCGGACGCATTTATTCAAGAAAATTCTCTGGCATCCGGATTAAAAATTATCCGGCATAAGCATATTGATTTTGATAATTCTTTCCGTCATGCGCCGAATCTGGCGCTTGTTTACCGGAATTCGTATTCCAACCGAGGCTGTCAGGCTGATTATCTGGTGTATGACGGTTTCCAGAATCAGCAGTTAGGTGATCTGATCCAGTTCGGCGATATCATCCCGGCGCAGACCCTCTGCAAAATCCGTGCCGTATACAGTCCGCAGGGATTCCGCACGGAACTGACATGCTACCAGGACGGATTCTATAATAAATCTTAAAAAATTCTCTATTCCGGAATAGTTTATCATAAATTAAATTTTCCCCCTGAAAATGACAGATTTTCAGGGGGATTTTTTTAATTTCTGCTGGTCTGACCATACATATTTACATATGTCTTGTGACCTTATGCTTTCATCATAAATTGCCCTCTACCACAATAATGGATGTGTGCGCAAGTGCTTTTTTTATCCATTCAAGAAAAGCCGTAAGGAATATTTTTGTGTCGTCATCAACATGCGGCAAATCTTGCTCTATTTCCTCCATCAGCCTGAGCCAATCGTTTTTTCCGATCCAATTATCAAAACATACATCAAAAGCCAGTTCTAATGTTCCGTCAAATGCGTCTTTAATGGGATATATTTTTTTGAAATAGCCAAGCAAAAGTTCCCAATCTTGTTGATAGATTGTTAAAGGTGAAGTATAACAATGCCATTCTTCCCACCTGGGATTCCAGTCAGGCGCATCAGAAATTCTAAGGGAATTAAAATCCAGACAGATCTTTTCGCCTTTCGGAGAATGCAATCTTAATTTCACATATTCTTGCTTTTCCCAGTCATTCAGATCCAACCATACCATAACGTTGCAATTAATCTCCATAATTCTCATGATTTTCAGAATTTTCAGGTAAATTCAGGTCTTCCAAAATTTTTCGATACTGCTGATCTTCCGCTTTGATTTCGGATTCTTCCAGTGCCTCGTGTTCCTCCGGTGTCATCTGGTTCTTCCGGATTAATTTTACTAAAATAATAATCACTAAAATCAAAACAACAATCCCGGCAATGATCAGGATCACAGAGAGAAGATTAATACTGGCATGTTTCTTGAATCCCGCAATCTTCACCGGGAGCGCTACACCGTTTTCATCTGTTTCTTCTCCGTCCGTGTAACCAAATGCGTAATCCCCGATTGTCCGACAATTTTTCGGGATTGTGATTTCTTTCAGCGCATCACACGCATAAAATACATAATCTCCCACGCCCCGGAGCGTTTCCGGCAGCGTCACGCTTGTTAATGCTGTACAGTCCGCAAAGGCATTTTCATAGAGAATTTCCAATCCCTCCGGGAGCGTGACTTCTTTCAGTGCGGTGCAATACTCGAATGCGCCTGCGCCGATGTATTTCAGACTTGCCGGGAATGTGATTGTTTCTAAATTCGGCGCTGAAAAAAATGCCGCATCATAGACCGTCACAACGCCGTCCGGGATCGTGAATGCTGTATCCGGTTTGCCACACGGATATGCATAGAGTGTTTCCATGTTGTCTTTATAAAGTACGCCGTCCCGCACAGTATAAGTTGGATTGCCCTCTTCTACAAAATATTCTGCAAGATTCACACAGCCCAGGAATGCAAGCGTTCCAAGATTTTCAAGCTGTGCCGGAACGGTGAATTCCTGAATGTTCACACAGCCGTAATATGCCGCTGAACCGAGTCCCGTCAGCGTGGACGGCAATTCCGCATTGCTCACGGCATAACAGAACGCAAACGCATAATCCCCGATGGTCTCCAGACCCTCCGGGAGCTGTTCATAATCAAATAAATTACAACTGTAGAACGCTGAAGAACCGATATTTTTCAGATTCTCCGGAAATACGACAGATTGCAGACCAATGCAGTTATAAAACAATCCCTCGGAAATATCTGTCAGATTCGCCGGGAGTTTCACTTCTGTCAGACTCGGACAATTGGCAAATGCGTAACGGTCAATCCGTTCGACGCTGTCAGAAATCTCAATCGCTTTCAGGGATGTGCAGTTCTGGAATGCGGATTCTCCGATTGACCGGATATATTTTCCCATCTGAACATATTCCAGATTGTTGCAGTCATAGAATGCACCATCCGCAATTTCCAGAATTCTCTGTCCGTTGGTTTCGTCCGGCAGATTCACCGCAAGCGTTCCCGTATCACAAGAATAGAGCATAACACCGCCGTCGATATACGCATAAGTAAAAATTCCCTCTGTGTAGGTTTCCAGTTCTTCCCCGGAATCAGAATCTTCTTCGGCATGTGCCGGAATTGTGATACACAGACAGTTCAGAATCATGCCGAAAACTGTCATCCAGAGAAATAATTTATTTTTTAAATTTAAACTTAAATTTAAATTTTTCATGCTTCTCTCCTGCCTTTCAGAATTTTAAAAATGGCAAAACTCAGAATCAGGATAATTACCAAAATTACAATAATTAAAATCAAATATAACTGGTCATAATTCCGAATGAATTCAAATGGGATATGATTCGTAGCGG
>CAMWWG010000179.1 GCA_947177935.1 uncultured Ruminococcus sp.
GTGTAGAAGTATGCAGAATTCTGTCAAGTTTCATTAGACCTGTTTCTTTGTCTAGTTCATACTTGATTTTACTGCCTTTTGGGATTTCAATCACAGCGTCAAAATCTTCCGGGCTGATTCGCTTGGGACTGATATTGTGCCAGATATTCACACGAAAGCACCTCCTTGCGTGCATAAAATTCAAAATTTTATGATTTTCTGTCAGCCTAAGCTAAGTATACCACGGGATTCCACTGTTTGTCAATGCTTATGACGGAATTTTCCGGAAAATAAGAAATTTTGTCGATTGTTCTAAAATTGCGTGGAATCCTGTGGAATTTATAGAAAATTATTTCAGATAATCTTTCATGATGTCACAAAAATCAAATGTCGCAAAATAATCAGCCGGCGTTTCGGCACGACGGATCATTTTCACAGAGCCGTCCTCACAGAGAAGCAGTTCTGCAGAACGAAGTTTGCCATTATAATTATAACCCATGGAAAAACCATGTGCGCCAGCATCATGAATCACAAGCAGATCGCCGATTTCTACAGGCGGAAGCATTCTGTCAATGGCGAATTTATCGTTATTCTCGCACAATCCGCCCGTCACATCGCACTTATAAGTACAGTCCTGATCTTCTTTGCCGAGTACTGTGATATGATGATATGCTCCGTAGATTGCCGGACGCATGAGATTTGCCGCACAGGCATCCACGCCGACGTATTCTTTATAGATATGCTTTTTATGCAGGACTCTTGTGACTAGATGTCCATAAGGCGCTAACATGAAACGTCCCATTTCCGTGAAAATTGCCACATCGCCAAGTCCTGCCGGAATGAGAATTTCATCAAATACTTTGTGAACACCCTCGCCAATTTTCAGAATATCATTCGGCGTCTGTTCCGGATGATAGGCAACACCTACACCGCCGGACAGATTAATAAATTGAATGTCAGCACCGGTTTCCTGATGCAGATCCACTGCAAGCTGGAATAACTGTTTTGCAAGTGTCGGATAATATTCATTCGTCATAGTACTAGACGCAAGGAACGCATGAATGCCGAAATGTTTTGCGCCTTTTTCCTGCAATTTCCGGAATCCCTCAAACATCTGTTCACGAGTAAATCCGTATTTTGCATCTTCCGGACTGTCCATGATTTCCGTAGAAATCGTAAACTTTCCGCCGGCATTGAACCGACAGCAGATCGTTTCCGGAATTCCTGTCAGATTCTCCAGATATTCAATGTGCGTGATGTCATCCAGGTTAATATAAGCACCCAGTTTGTAGGCTAATTCATAGTCCTGCGCCGGTGTGACATTGGAGGAGAACATAATATCACTTCCGGAAAATCCACACGCTTCACTCATCTGTAATTCCGTATAACTGGAACAATCCACGCCACAGCCTTCTTCCTGGAGAATTTTCAGCAGGAACGGGTTAGGTGTTGCCTTGACAGCAAAATATTCTTTGAAATTCTTATTCCAACTGAATGCTTTCTGTACAAGCCGGGCATTTTCCCGGATGCCCTTTTCATCATAGATGTGAAACGGCGTGGGATATTCTTTACAGATTTCTTCTGTCTTTTCTTTTGTCAGAAACGGGATTTTAGGATTTTTCTGATTTTTCAGATCTTTTTCATTCATCATCAAAAACGCCTCGATTTCTTGGATTTTAATTTAAAAAGCAAATAATAACAACTATATTTTAGCATATTTTTTGAAAGTCGTCAATGCAATCCGGATAAGATCCAGGAAATATCCTGCAAAATCAGCACAAACGACAAAATTCAACAAAATTTTATGTCCAGAATCACAAGACACAGGATTTCAATAGTTGAATTCTGTGCCCTGTGATGTTTCTGACAATTTATGATTTGAGATGATAGTATTAATTAAATTAATTAATTATTTAAATATCGGTTCAGTGCGCTGAACAAAGCCGCTACAGACGCCTCAGAAATGTCTTTCTTGATTCCCACACCCCAGTAGATCTTGTTTTCTGCTTCAATGGCAACATAAGCAATGGCATCAGATGCAGAAGAATCCGTGATGGCATGTTCCGTGTAATTCTTGACAGTGAATTTTGTGCCGGTGAACTGTCTGAGTGCATTGCTCACGGCATCCAGTCTGCCGCTCCCGTCTGCACGAAGTGTATAGGCCTCTCCGGACTTTGTCAGAGACAAGGATGCCTGAATAGAAGACTGTGTATTATTTTTCTGGACATAATGAATTTCCTGATATTCCAACGGATTTTCAATATTCACATAGGTATCTGTGAAGATCTGGTGCACTTCTTCCGGAAGTAATTCTTTGTGCTTGTGATCGGAAACATTCTTGACCAGATAGCCGACTTCTTCACGCATTGCCTTAGGGAGATCCAATCCGAATTGTGTTTCAAGCAGATAACCAATGCCGCCTTTACCGGACTGACTGTTAATCCGGATGACGTCTGCCTCATAAACTCTCCCGACGTCCGTCGGATCAATCGGCAGATAGGGGACAGTCCAACGTTCCGGATCATGTTCTTCACGCCATTTCATGCCCTTTGCAATCGCATCCTGATGAGAGCCGCTGAATGCCGCAAAGACAAGCTTGCCGCTGTAGGGCTGACGTTCATAGACGTGCATTCTCGTGACACGTTCATAGAGTTCTGTCAGTTCCGGCATATTGGAAAAATCAAGTTCCGGATCGACACCGTGGGAGAACATGTTCATACCGAGTGTGATCACATCCACATTGCCAGTACGTTCACCGTTCCCGAATAATGTGCCTTCTACACGGTCAGCACCTGCAAGCAGTCCCATTTCTGTATCTGCCACGGCACAGCCTCTGTCATTATGCGGATGCAGGGAAATGATCAGATTCTCCCGGTTTTTCAGGTGATCGCACATATATTCCACCTGATTTGCATACACATGCGGCATGGAATGGGAAACCGTCACGGGGAGATTGATAATCACTTTATCCTGTTCGGACGGCTGCCAGATGTCAATCACAGCATTGCAGATTTCCGCAGCAAATTCCGGTTCTGTCCCTGTAAAACTCTCAGGAGAATATTCAAAACGGAAATTTCCATCTGTCTTTTCTCTGTATTCCTTGCAGAGTTTTGCGCCGAACACAGCAATATCA
>CAMWWG010000180.1 GCA_947177935.1 uncultured Ruminococcus sp.
AGCATAATGTATAAATTTATAAATTAAATTTTATTGTTTTTGAATTATTATTTATAAAAATTAGCAGACCTGTTCTGGTCGGAACAGGTCTGCTTTTCCGGGAGTTGGTTTTTATGATGTTACAGGTATCAGGATTAGCAAATGATTCTATTGTGGATGGTCCAGGATTCCGGTTTACAATTTTTGTCCAGGGTTGTCCGCACCGGTGCAGAGGCTGTCAAAATCCCCAGACACATGCATTTGAGGGCGGGACATTGATGACAACGGAAGAAATTTTGGAAAAAATCCGGCGTAATCCGTTACTGGATGGCGTAACGTTCAGCGGTGGCGAGCCGTTCTGTCAGGCGCAAGCCCTGGCACAGCTCGGCAGGGAAATTCACAGGATGGGTCTGAATATTATGACTTACACGGGCTACACGTTTGAATATTTATCCGCAAATCGGGATTTAAATTCTTACGGCGAATTACTGGACGTTTCGGACTGGTTAGTAGACGGCAAATTCATTGAATCCAAGAGAAGTTTAAATTTATTGTTCCGTGGGAGTGAAAATCAAAGAATTCTGGACATTCCCCGGAGTATTGCCGCAAGGCAGGCAATCGGCGCGGATTTCGGGATGGATTTTGCAGGATGTGAAAATTATACCAGCTATCCTGATTATGCAGTGAATTATGCCTGAGAAAACAAAAAATTTTATATCTGAATTCTATGTTTATATTCTGGAATGTGCCGACGGCAGTCTCTATACTGGTTATACAAACGATCTGCAAAAGCGAATCCAGACGCATAATGCCGGAAAAGGTGCGAAATATACCCGTTCCCGGCTTCCTGTGAAACTGGTGTATTCTGAAATTTATAAAGATAAAACCTCTGCGCTTCGCCGTGAATATGCAATCAAGCAATTCACCAGGGCGCAGAAATTATTTCTGATTCAGAATGCCAGCAGAGAGTAAAATAAATTTTGGATTATTTAAAATATCATTTTTGTATATTTATATAAAAATTTTCAAACAATCTTGACAGATTCTAGAATTTAATCTATAATAATAATTAGAATGATTCTTGATGTGTGAAATTTAAAATTCAAGAATCAAAAAAATTCTGGTTTCAGGAGGGCTTTTTATGAAAATTCCAAAATTTTTAAGCGGATCAGTCGGTTTTCTGCTTGCACTTGCAGTGACACTGTCTGTTATTCCGGCAGGTATGACAGATACATTGACAGTATCTGCCGCTGCAAACTGGAAATTTGATTTCGGATCTGCCGGGACAGTATCCGGTTATACCGGTGTGACTGCATCAGATGCTTATGACAAATCAAAGGGCTACGGCTTTGCAGATACTTCTCATGTTTCAGATGTTGCTGCATCCGGCAAGGATGCAAACAGTGACGCTGTCCGGTTTACCTCTACAGATCCGGGGAATACATTCAATGTTGATCTTCCCAATGGCTTATATCAGATCACTGTGACAACCGGTGATACCACAAGAACCAGTATCCGGGCAGAAAATATGCTGCAATTAATCAATCTGACCGGGAATAATGCTGTTGAAACATTCCAGATTCCTGTAACAGATGGGCAATTGAATATTATGGCAACTGAGGGCAAAGCAGGAACTTATTTTAGTATTAGTTCGATAGAAATTACACAGCTGAATACAACAGCAGAAACCAATCCCACGATCTGGCTTTGCGGAGATTCCACTGTTGCAAATTATTACAATACACCGGATACAGCGCAGCATGGCTGGGGGCAGTTCCTGAAAAATTATCTGCCGTCTGCTTATGCCGGTTATGAAGTCCGGAATATGGCGGCAAGCGGTCAGTATGCCAAGGGATTTATGGATGCGGGACAGTTCGATGCGATTGAGACATATGGCAAAGCCGGAGATTATTATATTATTTCAATTGGCATCAATGATACAAATTATTCCAATGCAGAAGAATATTATCAGACTGTCACGGATATGGTCAAACGTGCGAAAGCAAAAGGTATGACGGTCATGCTTGTGAAACAGCAGGGAAGAAGAAGTGATCTGAATCGGGATAAACTTCTTTCTGGTCGTTGGTTCGGCAGTCAGATGGATCAGATCGGCACAGAGCAGAATGTCAAGGTCATTGATTTATTTACTCCCTGGCAGGATTTCGGTATGTCCCTCGGATTTGATGCAATGAAGGAATACTATGCCGCTGATGATGATCTGCATCAAAGCAAGACCGGCTCAATGAAATTAGCGTCCCTGATGGCGGAACTTGCCTTTGCAGAATCCGGTGCGCAGATTCCGGAAAATCAGATTTTCATGCTCCGTAACGGCAATTCCGGACAGTATCTTGCTGTGGACGGTACGCAGGACGGTGCAAATGTTTATCAATCCGCTGATCCGGATCTTGCTGGACAATCCGTTCTGTGGAAAGCGGTACTCTCCGGAGATGGTTATTATTATCTTTATCACTGCGGCGGAGACGGCACAAAGCTTCTGGATTTAGCAAACGGCAATCCGGCTAACGGCACAAATATCGGCATCTGGGGCGATACAAAAAGCGACGCACAATTATTCAAATTTATTCCACAGGACAATGGAAGTTATGTGATTGTAACAAAAAGTTCCGGAGATCAGAGTGCTGTTGAAGTCATTAATGCCTCCACGGATCATCAGGAAAATATTCAGCAATGGGAACGTAACGGACACGCTTGTCAGACCTGGTTTATCGATGCCGTGCAGACGGCTGTGTCAGATGATATCATTCCTGGTGATGTGAACCAGGATGGCATTGTGAATATCTATGATACACTGCTATTGAAACAAAAAATTCAAAAAAATTCTATTTCGCATGATCTCCGGAAGAGAGCTGATCTTAACGGCGACGCTGCGATTGATTCTCAGGATGTCAACAGTTTATTAGATTATCTGCACAAGGGTGTTTCTGATTTTCAGGATACCGGACGAAAAGTCTATTATGCTTCTGATGCAGGATTCTCCAGAGGCATGACAGAACATACAAATTCCGGATTTATGTCAGAAAATTATCTGAATCTGGATAATACCGCCGGGAGTTTTGTGGAATTTCAGGTAAATGCGCCCAAATCCGGCAATTATC
>CAMWWG010000181.1 GCA_947177935.1 uncultured Ruminococcus sp.
TACCAGGACTTTCTGTGCTTCCAGTTCAGAGTCAATATACGAATAATTGCCGTTACCATAATCGGCAAGCGTTTCCAGACGGTCGTCTTTGAGATTCCCCGTGCCGAATCCTAAGACAGACAGATTGCCACCGGATTCCCGTTTTTCTTCTACAAGTGCTTTTAATTCTTCGGCACTGGATAATCCGACGTTGAGATCGCCGTCCGTCGCAAGTAAAATCCGGTTATTACCGCCGGGTATAAAATATTTTTCAGCGATTTCATACGCTTTGACAATCCCCGCACCGCCGGCAGTAGATCCCCCGGCTTCCAGATTATTAATTGCATCCGTGATTGTTACAATCTCATTGCCGGGTGTCCCCTCCAGGAGAACCGCTTCACGTCCTGCATAAGTCACAATTGAAACAGTGTCGTTCTCGTTCAGATTTTCGGCAAGCATGTTGACGGCTTTCTGCACGAGTCCTAATCTGTCCTCGCCGTACATCGAACCGCTGACATCAATTAAAAATACCAGATTCATGGGCATTCTTTCATTGAGGTCAATTTTATCCGCCTGCAAGCCGATTAGACACAGTTCATGCGCCGGATTCCAGGGACATCCGGACAATTCCGTTGTGACGGAGAATGGTACGTCATCCTGGGGAGCTGGATAATCATAATTAAAATAATTAATCATTTCTTCGATTCTCACGGCATCCGCCGGGATTGAACTGGAATAGCCCTCCTGGATCATGCGACGGATATTCGCATAAGATGCCGTATCGACATCAATAGAGAACGTGCTGACAGGTTCGTC
Source organism: uncultured Ruminococcus sp. (assembly GCA_947177935.1). Classification (GTDB taxonomy): domain Bacteria; phylum Bacillota; class Clostridia; order Oscillospirales; family Ruminococcaceae; genus UBA3855. The sequence continues at coordinate 796 of CAMWWG010000181.1, forward strand.
TGCCGTATTGATAAAAGAATTTTCAATAATCTGACCGTATTCTTCCGAATTTCCGGACTGGTCTGCATCAACATCAAAAGACATATCCTCATTGAAACCGTCCGCATCAGCTTGCTTTGCCACTTCTGGTGCTATCATTTCACCATTATAATATGTTACATAATTGCCAGATGATGCCTTATCATTTTTTGCACTGCAAGCGGCATAATATACCGCTGTCAGTGCAACCGTGAGACACAGTGCTGTCTTTCTGAATTTTTTATATTTTCTCAAGATAATAACCTCCAATTATAAATTTTTTTCCCATTCCTGAATTAAAATCTCAATTGCCGTATCTCCCGTGAGATACATCCGATCATAAAAATAATCATCTTTGCCATAACTGTCATATAATACCGGCTCTGCACCAGGATCAGACTGCATCACAGACTGCCAGCCGTTCGGAAAAATAATCTGATGATCCTGTGTCTTTTCAATCTGCGGCGCACACTCATAGACAAGATTCCAGTTTCCGGATGCCTGATACACCGGGAGAACATATTCATGATTTTTTTCCAATACATACGCAGACCGGCTTGTCATTACAAATTCTGAAATCTCCAGATCACCGCCGTACACATCCAGAACTTTAAGAATATACTGCATTTCACCTGTTTCCTGATTCTGATAGCCATTCAGGACTTGCACATCCAGAAACAGCTCTGTTTTCGATAAAATATCAGATTCATTAAAATATACATCCTGGACACCAAGCCGGGACAAATCCGCATTTTCCCGGATTTCCTGATTGTTCAGAATTTGCAGATCCTGATAACGCAAGATTGCTTTTTCCTGTGAATTTTTAATGGATTCCGCCGGTGCGGCGGTTTCGTAATCATCTGCTACTGCATCACAGTCGGCATCTGCATCCGCATCATATCCGTAATTTTCAGCAATTTCAGATTTTTCAGACTTTTCAGATTGCAAATTTTCTCTGTTATGATACATCCGCAGACCGCCGAACACAAGCAGGAGACATGCCGCCATTGTCAGAATTCTTCGCATCATCACCACAGAAATATGCGAATGCCGTGCCGGGATATCCGGCTGCTGTTCCTGTATCAGACCGGATTCGATTTTCATCCAGAGTGCTTCTTTATCCGGGATATTTTCCTGCATCATTTCACGACACTTCTGTTCTATTTCTTTTCTGGTCATATCAGCTGCCCCTCCTTTGCCAGTTTCTGCAATTTCCCGATCGCATTCCGGTACTTCCATGCCACTGTGCCCAAAGGTCGCTTTAAAATAGACGCAATTTCCCGGAAAGTCAGTTCTGCCGCAATATGCATCTGTACAATTTCCTGTTCTTCCTGCGAGAGTGACGCAAGAAGCTTTTGCATGTACAGTTTTCCGATTGTCGTATCTTCCGCCGTCGTATGTTCCGTGAATGTTTCTGAACGGATAATCTCCGTATCCTCCACAGGGACAGCCCGGCCGGCTTTGCGCTGGTAATCAATCGCCATATTTCTGGCAATTGTCGTCAGCCAGCATTTATGTCCCTGTCCTGGATGATAGAATTTAACACATTCCCAGATTTTCAGGAAAAAATCGGAAGTCAGATCCTCAGCGTCCTGATGATTTCTGACTCTGCCGAGAAACAGTCTGTAGATCCTGTCGCCGTACGCATCGTAGATCTCACGCAGACCGGTTTTATCCCCGTGCAGGATTTTTTCGACAGCGGTCGCAAATTCCGCATCTGTCAAGCAGATTCCTCCTCTCCGCAGACAACTGTGACATCATAATAGCAATATCACAGCCGTCTGTAAGCTATACGAATTATCATTACAAAATTTATGGAAAAAATCTGCACAAAGAATTTTAAAAAACTCTGTGCAGATTGTTGCAAATTTCATAATTTATTATGAAAGCGCAAATTTATCAGAAATCTCCTGATTTTCTGGAAAATTCTCAAATTGATATCTTGTCAGCATGATCTGGATTTCATATTTTTTTAAGTGATTTGCAAATTTTGCCAATTCCGTCAGATCCTGCTCTGTGGCAAGGTCAAAAGCAAGAATTTCTATGAATAGGTCAATATCATCTGCCATAATCAGATATTGCAGAAAGTCTTGAATATTATTTTTTAAATAATTTCTGCAATCCTGATTTTCACGCTTTCTTAAGATAAAAAAAGCAAAATAGCATTTCATAAAACGCCGATGATCCGAAGTTGTTACAAAAATTCGCTGTTTGTACGAGTCTTTTGCCTCTAAGAATCGAAAAAGAGCAAAATGGGAAAACGCTTCTGT
>CAMWWG010000182.1 GCA_947177935.1 uncultured Ruminococcus sp.
TTTATAGTTTTATATTTTTTAATTTTTTTGAACTCCAAAAATCAGAATTTAAAAAAATTAAAAATTCAGAAAAAATTTTTTTCAAAAACTTTCCCAGAAATCTTTCCAGAAGAACTGGAAATCATTTTCTGAGTAATGATAGATTCTGATTCTGTAAAAAAATTTAAAATCATTTTTGAAAATAAATCTGAAATTTCAGGTTTTACAGAATCTGCAAGACAGAAGCCAAGAAAACGGGGTTTTTATATTTTTTTAAACAAAATTCAAATCAAGGAGTGAATCATCATGCAGTTTGTTTGCAACAAAGACTATCTGTGCAAAGCAATTTCTCATGTATCAAAAGCCGTTTCTTCCAAATCGCCGCTGCCGGTTCTGGAGGGGATCTGTGTTCAGATGCAGCCGGACGGAATTACATTGACGGGGTATAATCTTGAAATTGGCATCCGGACAACTGTTCCGGCGGTCTGTCAGGACACATTCCGTTTCGTCCTCAATGCAAGACTATTCAGCGAAATGGCAAGGAGAATGCCGGGGGATGAAATCCTGTTCGAGATTGACGAAACATTCCATGCAAGCCTGCACAGCGATTTGACGCATTATCAATTATCGGCAACCAATGCGGAGGATTTCCCGGAACTTCCTGTAGTAGAAAATGCGGCAAAAACCATTGTTCCGCAAAATTCACTGAAAACCATGATTCAGGAATCCAGTTTTGCAGCATCTGTCAAGGAAGATCAGCCGATTTTAACAGGGGAACTGTTCGAAGCACAGAACGGCATTTTCTTCATTGTGGCAATGGATCGCTACCGGCTTGCGCTCCGCCAAGAGACATTCCCAGATTTGCAGAATTTTCATTTTGTCGTTCCTAGAAAAGCCCTGAATGAATTAACTGGAATGCTCCGGGATGATCCGGATTCCCTGTGCAAATTCTCCACGAACGGCAAGCATATTGTGTTTTCTGTGAACGGATTTGAATTATTCGCAAGACTTCTGGAGGGACAGTTTCATAATTTCCGGACGAGTATCCCCTCCGAGAGCAAAACGACAGTCATTCTCAGCAAACGGGATATTATGGGGACGGCCGAACGCTGCGGATTATTAATCAGCGAAAAGCACAGATCGCCCATGAGATGCACGTTTGCAGATGACATGATGGAAATTTCCTGCGAGACCTCTGTCGGAAGCATCCGGGACAAGATTCCTGCAGAAATTTACGGCGGCAACCTGACAATCGGATTCAGCAACAAATATCTTCTTGAGGCATTAAGGGCTTGTCACTGCGATAAAATTCGTCTCCAGATGAACGGCAGCAACAAGGTCATCAAGATCACGCCTGTTGAGGACGAAAGTTTTATTTATTTAATTATGCCGATTCAGCTCAGAGATTAAATAAAAAATTATTATTTTTATTAATTATAATTACTACATCCGGATTTTCCGGGTTTTATATAAATTTTAAAAAATTAAAAAAATTACAGGAGGCTTCCAGAAATGGCAATGCAGCAGGAGACTGTCCGCATCCGGACGGAATTTATCAAACTGGATTCTCTGCTCAAATTCGCAGGACTCTGCGACACAGGCGGATTCGCAAAAGAACTGATCCAGCAGGGACGTGTGAAGGTCAACGGAGAAATCTGCACCATGCGTGGGAAGAAAATTCGTCCGGGAGACGAAATTTCCGTTGAAAATTATATTTTGCATATTGAAAACCAGGATTAATTATATTTAAATTTTAATAAAAATTTATAAATTAATATCATGCGTATTACAGAATTTTCAGCCGACGGATTCCGTAATCTCCGGCAGGTTGCCTTTGCACCTGACCCGAAACTGAATCTCATCACCGGGAACAACGCCCAGGGAAAAACAAATCTTCTGGACGCTCTTTGGCTGATGACCGGGTGCAGGAGCTTTCACGGTATCCAAGAACGGCATTATCTCGGCTTTTCCGCTGATTACTTCCAGTGCTGTATGAAATTTTGGGATTCCCGGAGAGTGCAGGAAATCCGTTACAGTATGGAACGGAAACAACAGAAAAACCGGTCAATTTCCGTCAATGGCGTCCCCGGCAGACGTCCGGCGGATCTGTTTGAAACATTCCAGTGCGTGGCATTTTCGCCTGCGGATCTTTCGTTGATTGACGGAACACCGGAAAAACGGCGTTCTTTCGTGGATCTGGGAGCATGTCAATTGCATCCGGACAGAATGTGCCATCTGAATATGGCGGCGCACCTGCTAAGTCAGCGCAACGCCGGAATTCAGCAGGCAGTCCGGAAGAAAATCCGGAAACAGGATATTCTTCTATGGGATGAACAACTGGCAAAAGTCAGTATTTTGCTGACAAAAATGCGTTCGGACTACATCCGGAATCTTTCGCCTGTGTGCAAAAAATTATATGATCTGATTACAGACGGACAGGAAGAATTAGAATTATCCTACCGGAGTGCAATTTTCCCGGAATCTGGGAACTTTGAGAATTTAAATGCAAGTCCGGATTCTGATCTGGATGTCGGATTGATCCGGACATATCAGGACATTCTCCGGGAACGGCTGGAAGAAGATTTCCGGCTAGGGTACACACTCCGGGGCATACACCGGGATGAATTGCAATTAGCAATTAACGGCAAAGCAGTGCATTTATTCGGATCGCAGGGGCAGAAGAAAACAGCGGCGCTTGTCCTGAAACTGGCGCAGGCGCATTTATACCGGGAAAAGCTTCAGAAATCGCCAGTGATCCTGTTGGATGACGTAATGGGAGAATTAGACGGACAGCGTCAGAAATTAATCTATGATGCCGTTTCAGATATGCAAGTATTTATTACACTTTGTCATGCGTCTTCGCTGAAATTGACGGAAACAGGGCGCATTTTTCGGATGGAAGACGGAATTTTGAACAGGATCAGCTAGTAATTTAAATAATTAATCTGATTTTCCACAGACGTGAAAAACTTTGTGGAAAAATAAAAAATCCGGAGAATACCCTGAGAAGTCGTGAGCGCCACGAGAAGAGGGGTGCAGCTTTGGGGTAGTAGTTTCACGGTTGAATTCCTGAAAACGCCGTCACGGGGCTGTCAGGGGC
>CAMWWG010000183.1 GCA_947177935.1 uncultured Ruminococcus sp.
CTGTGCAGATGCAGCAAGTATCATGCTGACATCAGATGCAGTCACCCTGCCATCACCATCTAAATCCGGATACCTGGCGATTTTGTTCAATTCTTCCGGATCCAGAACGGATTCTAGAATTTCATTGATAACATCCGTTTTGGATGTTTCGTCGTGCAGTCTTTGCACGCAGGATTCCAGTACATTTTCAGCAGTTTCAAGTCTCTGGTCTGTTTCCTGCTTGTAATTTTCAATGGATTGCGTGCAGGATTCCAGCGTATTTTCTGCATTGTCAAGTCTTTGCGTTGTTTCCTGTCTGTAGGATTCCAACGCAGTTTCTAATTGATTTACCGTATTTTTCAGTTCTGCAAGTCCTGTCCGGATTTCTGTCAGTTCTGATTCGCACTGTTCACAGCGTTGCAGTAACAGATACAGGCATTCCGCAATGGATGCACGGACTTCACGCCCGTAAACAGCCGTCTGGATCTGTGCAATGTCCCCGGTGATAGATCCTGCTGCTGTTTGCAGGATCTCGGGACTTAATTCAAATTCAGCCATATTCTGTGCCTTTCTGGTATAATTTTAGTTTATGTCCGGGACATTAAGACGGCGTCCCTGGCTAATCTGCGATTGACAATTGGTGTGAGCGTTTCGCCCATTTTTTGCCCGTCTAATTCCACGATTGTTCGCATTTCCGTATTCCCCATAGCCATTGCGATTGATTCGGCTAATGCTGTATAATCAATGAATACCGCCATATCTGCTGTATTCTGTGCCGCTGTCTTAGCATACTGTTCTGAAATATCATGCGGAATGACCTGAGAACCGTCCGGCAGATTGACTAATTCACCCCGGTTGTTTTCGTTGATGATGGCATAACCGCCCTGGAAGTTATCCACACCATGCGCAAAATGCGGAATTTCTGGAATATAGGGAATATCCACACCGGGAATCAAGTTTGCAGCATCAATCAAGCCATTCAGGACAGTAATTGCCAGATTGGCGACGCTGATCAGTCCGTTGGCAATGGCAGTCATAATACTTTTTCCGACTTCTGACCAGTCTGTTTCTAAGAATTTTTCTTTGATATTCTGAAGCATTTCAGGGATTTTGCCCAGCAGATCCGGGATTGCTTTTGACAATCCGTCTGCCAGTTTGCGGATTAATTCTGCGCCGGTTTTAATAATCACAGGAGCTTTTTCAAGCAAAACGCTAGTAATTTTTGTGATAATCTCCGGTGCTTTTTCCGTCAATTTTGGAAGTGCCTCCAGTAAACCGTTCGCCAGTGCCATGATCAGATCCAAAGCGCAGTCAATCAGTTTCGGGAGCTGATCCAGTAAGCCCAGGACAAGCGTCAGAACCATATCTGTTGCCGCCGGGATCAGTTTCGGGAGAACGCCGGCAATCCCCTCGACCAAGGCAAATAAAATATTCATGCCTGTTTCCAGGAATGCAGGCAGTTGAATTGTCAATTGATTCACAATCGTAACAATCAGTTCACCGACTTTTTCCAGCATTCCAGGTAATGCATCCGCAAAGCCCTGTGCAAGAGAAATCAAAATTGCCGAACCGCCGTCAATCAGTGCAGGGGTCAGTGTGATGAGCGTGTCAAGCAGATTTTCAATCAGTTCGCCGCCGGATGTGATCAGCTCCGAAATAGAATTTGTGATCCCGTCAACCAGATTTTCAATAATATTGGGAGCTTTGTCTTTCACGGTTTGAAGAATTTCGTCAATTTTATCGCCGAAATTTTTCTGAATCAATCCCAGACCGACCAGCACAAGCCCTGCAATCGCACCGAATCCGAAACATTTCATCAGGACATTTGCGAATGGGAGTGCATATTTTCCCAACGTTGTCAGGAGACTTCCAAAAGCACCTGCAATCTTTCCGGCAAATCCGGCAATACTGCCCAGAACGCCAGAAAATGCGCCCATGATATTTCCGGCAATTGTCTTGATCCATGTCAGAATGCCGCCTAATTTACTCTTGATTACGTTTCCGATTGGTGCAAGTAGACTGGCTATTTTCCCTCCGATTGCCGAGAACGTCCCCGTGATAGCATTTCCGATCGGTGCAAGCAGACTGGTAATTTTTCCACCAATTGCTGAGAATGGTTTTGTGATGGCATTCCCAATTCTTTTGCTGATTACTTCAACCGATACCAAAACATCACCAAATTTACTTAGGAATGCAAATTCAATCTCTGAAAAAATTCCGCCGATTGTGGATGCAATTGTCTTAAAACTACCTGTGATAAGACTTCCAACTTTTCTGATTCCGGAAACAAGTGGTGAGAAAATCCCCAGAACGGATGTTGCGAGATTCCCCACATTTTTCAGTACGTTCCCGAACGAGCCAGCCAGTCCGGAAAAAACACTTGTAACAGCCCCGACCTGAGAGGGGAGCTTGCTGAAAACTTGCGTGATTCCAGACATTGTATTTTGGAACATCCCGAATGCCTGACTCACAACATCAATTGTGTTGCCGATCCCGGAAAATACAGACCCGAATGCAGAAATGCCAGACCCGGCAGCAATCAGAGCCGGAGCGATTAACGCAATTTTTGCAAAAATTCCAGTGAAATCCTGCAAAGTTTTTCCCTCGCCACTGAGTTCATGTAGTTTGTCAATCAGTTTTTGTGCAATACCTGGGAGCTCCTGCAAAATGCTAGGGAGATTGCCTGCGTCATCCATTGCCTGTAACGCCGGTAAAAGTGTCTGGACTGCTTCTGCAATGCCGTCAAGGGCGTTGCCCTGGTTCTTCGCCGCAATAAACACATCAATCATGTTCTGAATCATGTTGACAACGGACTGTGCCTTGTCAACCAGATCGTACATGGTGGGAGCGAGTTCTTCACCGATTGTATTTTTGATGGCACTGATACCGCTTTTCAGGATTTCAAACTTGCCGACAAGGGTATCATCCATTTTTTCAGCAAGTTTCGCACACGCTTCGCCTGAATTTGCAATTGCATCTGTCATATTGTTAAAATCTTCGTCAGATGCGTTGACAATGGCAAGCAAGCCGGTCATAGCTCTTTGTCCTACCAGAATATTGGCATTTGCCGTTTTTTCTTGTTCGTTCATTCCGGAA
>CAMWWG010000184.1 GCA_947177935.1 uncultured Ruminococcus sp.
ATCTCAAATATTCCGGATATTCCAGATATTTCAAATATCTGGAATATCTGAGAGCCATGAAATATTCTAAATATTTTTCGGAAAGGGGATATCTGTCCTGTTGCTTGCAGCATTGGTGATGATTTTTCTGATTGCCGGCGTGGATCAGTGGATTAAATTACAGATCCTGGAAAATTTTGCATTATATCAGGAAAAAGAATTCCTGAAAATTGGCAGTCTGGACATCCTGCATCTGAAATATATTGCAAATGACGGCTCTGCGTTCAGCAGTTTTTCCGGACAGACGGTCTTTTTAGTGCTTGTTTCTCTGTTCGGGATTGTCTGCTGTATGTATCTGCTGATCCGTTACGGCAGAACCAATAAATTATTCTATGCAAGTCTTGTGATGATTCTCGGCGGTGCATTGGGCAATTTAATTGACAGGATTTTCCGGGACGGACTTGTTGTCGATTATCTGGATCTGCAGTTATTTGATTTTGCAATTTTTAATTTTGCAGATTGTTTTGTGACAGTCGGCACGGTATTGTTATTGATTTATATTCTGTTTTTCATGGATCGGCAGGAAAATCCGGAAAAATCAGAAAAACAGGGGGAATAATATGGAGAACAGAGTTTTTATTTTCCCGAAGGAATCGGATGGTGAAAGACTGGATAAATGGCTTGCATCCCAGGAATTGGACTTGACAAGAACGGCTGTCCAGGAATTTATCAGAAATGGAAATATTCTTGTCAATCAGAAAAAAATTCCCAAAAATTATAAAGCCCGGAAACTGGATGAAATTTCTGTCCTGATCCCGCCGCCGCAGGAATTGCAGATTCTTCCGCAGAAAATAGATCTGGATATTGTCCATGAAGATCAGGATCTGCTCGTTGTCAATAAGCCGAAAGGCATGGTTGTTCATCCTGCACCGGGGAATTATGAGAATACGCTTGTCAATGCCTTGCTGTATCATTGTAAAGACAGTTTATCCGGGATTAATGGTGTCATCCGTCCGGGAATCGTTCACAGGATTGACAAAAACACAAGCGGTTTGCTGATTGTTGCCAAGAATGATCTTGCACACCAGGGACTTGCGGAACAGATTAAAGCACATAGCTTTACAAGAGAATACGAGGCAATTTCTGTCGGACGATTCCGGGAGCTGTCCGGACGGATTGATGCACCTATCGGGCGGAGTGTTTCGGATCGCAAAAAAATGTGCGTCACAGAGAAGAATTCTAAATCCGCCGTGACAAATTATGAAATTCTGGAACAATTCCCGGAAACCGCACATGTAAAATTAATTCTGGAAACCGGACGGACGCATCAGATCCGGGTACATCTGGCGTATTTGCATCATCCTGTTTACGGCGATGATGTTTATGGAAAAGCTGTCAAAGGCATTGACGGACAGTGTCTCCATGCCCGGAAGATCGGCTTTGTCCATCCAAGGACGGGGGAATATCTGGAATTTGAACGACCTGCGCCGGATTATTTCCAGAAACTGCTTGAAAAATTTAAAATTTAAATTAACATTAAGAAAAGACGTGACTGGAATGGCAATTAAATTAAATTTAAATTCTGTTTCTGATTACTGCATTATCACGGATCTTGACGGAACATTCCTGCCGCACAGTAAAATCCCACTAGAACAGGATCTGCTTGCTGTCCAGGAGTTTGAAAAAGCCGGCGGAATGTTTACCATTGCGACCGGACGGACAGTCCAGGCTTGTCAGCAATATCTGGATATTCTGAAAATGCGTCATCCTGTGATTGTATTCAATGGCGCAATGATCTATGATCCGACATCCGAGGAAATGCCATTATTGAAAATTCTCCCGGAACAGGCGAAACAAATGACGGAGACTGTCCTGCGGGAAATGCCACATGTCGGAATTGAAGTTCTCTGCGAGCATCAGACCTGGGTTATTCATAATACACAGATTGAACAGGAGCATGTGAAAGTCTGCGGAATTGTCCCCGAATATGGATCAATCCGGGATGTTGCCGGAAAGTGGTTAAAAGTCCTGTTTTCCATGTCGCCGGAGGATATGCCCGAATTTGTGGCGTATATTGCAGGGAAGAATTATCAGAATCAGGTGGATTTTGTCGGTTCAGACAAGAAATTCTATGAAATGCTCCCGACAGGTGTATCAAAAGGCAGTGCGCTGATGGCTTACAGGGAATTATTTCCGGATAAAAAATTAATTGCCGTCGGAGATTATGACAACGATATTGCAATGTTAAAAGCGGCGGATTTTGCAGTCTGTCCGGCGAATGCGGTGGATTCCGTGAAAGAAATTTCAGATTTGGTTCTTACGAAAACTTGTCAGGACGGTGCAATGGGAGAACTGATTTCCGGGATTTTGTCCGGAAAAATCATAATTTAACTATTTATTATTATTTGGAGGCTTTTTTTATGGACGAAGCGATGAAGAAACAGCTCCGGAAGATGGCTGTCAATGTCCGGAAAGGCATTCTGACGGGAACGTTCCATGCAAAATCAGGACATCCCGGCGGCTCGCTTTCCGTGGCGGATCTGCTTGTATATCTTTATGAATGCAGAATGCATGTCAATCCGGCAAATCCGGAAGACCCGGAGCGTGACAGACTGGTACTGTCCAAGGGACACACAGCGCCTGCATTATATGCCGTACTGGCTGAAAAAGGTTTTTTTGATAAGTCAGAATTAGAGAAATTAAGGCATATTGGTGCGATGCTCCAGGGACATCCCTGCATCCAGACACCAGGGATTGACATGTCCAGCGGTTCGCTCGGACAGGGAATCTCCGCCGCCTGCGGCATGGCACTTGCCGCAAAACTGGATCAAAAAAATTATCATGTCTATACAATTCTGGGCGATGGTGAAATCCAGGAAGGACAGGTCTGGGAAGCGGCAATGTTTGCGGCACATTATAAATTAGATAATTTAACAGCAATTATTGATAATAATGGCTTGCAGATTGATGGAAAAGTTACAGAAGTCTGCTCACCTGAGCCGATTGACGAGAAATTCCGGGCATTTGGCTGGCATGTGATTGTGGTACAGGATGCCCATGATTTCGATCAGCTCGAACAGGCA
>CAMWWG010000185.1 GCA_947177935.1 uncultured Ruminococcus sp.
TCATACAGGTAGCCTCTCATCATTTCCAGACATAAAGCACCAAAATAAATAATATATTCGATCGTTAACGGCAGACAGATCACACCGGAAGCAATCAATGCCAGAATCAGGATCAATCCTGCTCCTCTCGCCTTGCCCTTTGACAGCGAACCATTGACAGCAAATTCACGCCCGTGATCCTTTGGGAGAAACCTGGAACATCCCAGAATTCCCCCTAATGTTAAACAAAAACTGATGGCTGCCGCCGCCAGAAACAGCATACTATCTCCTAACAGGTAATGACTTATCATAAATCCAGAATCCTTTCTGCATAAAAAATTAAATTAAAATTATTTTAAAATATTTAAATTTTCTATTTTTTTATTAATTTATGGACAGTGACTCTTCCGAAATGCCTACGCCATACGATGCGACATAGACCAGAATGTCCGCTCCATCTTGTGCATTGATGATCCCGTCCTGATTATAGTCTGCCAGATCCAGCCAGTCCGCATTCTGTTCCGGGACTTCTCCTGCACCTGTCAATGCTGCATATACCAGAATTGCCCCTGCATCCTGCGCATTGACTGTACCATCCGCATTCACATCCCCTAAAGCTACATCCTGCAAATAAATCACATATTCTGTATCAATCATACCATCCTGCGAAACATGCAGTGTCAGTTTATATTGATCTGTAATATCAAATTCCGTTTCTGTGCCGGAATATAATTCCAATCCGTCGCACATCACTGTGCCGGTTGTCATCGGCAGAAGTCCGATCTGATTCACATCCGGCGCTGTGCTGCAATGTGCTACATACTGGTGCGGCGCTTGTTCTGAAAATTGCAGATAGGACGCATAACCGTCCTGGAGATACATCACGCTTGACAGCATGGCATCCTGTACCTGATATGTTTTTTCATAAACCGGATAAGTTTCTTCTTCTGTTTCTGCATAAGCAGAAATGATAATATCTTCATCCGGCATTGCAAATGGTTCTGTATAAAGCATATATTCACTGTTGTTAATGCTGTAATAAATATTGCCCTGTTCCGGACTGCTCAGTGTGATCTCCTCCCCGATCGGAAGGGAATCACTCTGTTCTGAAAAGAGAATCACGCCTGCATCCTGTGTGAGTGCTCGCAGACAGATATTTCCTAATCTTGTGTAAGAGGAGATCTGTGTGCCGTCATACATTGTATAACTGCTGGAAATCGGATCTTCCTCATAAATATCATGCCAGATCCGTCCATTCGCACTATAGAAACTTTCTCCCGGATTAAAATCCCGGAGAATCATTTCTTCCGAGAGCATGTTCTCACTGATCGTCACAGCACCATTTGAAGATGTGACTGTGTTGCTTGTATAGGCTTCACAGGCGATATGCTGTCCGGAACTGCCGGAATACCGGACGACAACGGCAAATTTTTCACCTTCGGTCAATGCCACCGGCGTTGCCAGATCCACAATGTGATACCCTGCTGTGGACAATGTTCCGGTTGTTGCCGGTGTGGCTGTACCGGATGACGGATTGGTATCTTTGATCAGATTTTTATAAATATGAATGGTATATTTTTCCCCCGGCATCGGTGTGCAGAGCATCACAGATGTCAGATACGTATCTTTTTCTGCTGTGAATATATTCGAGATATAATCCACCCTGTCAGACTCTCCCACGGAAAAAGCTGTCCAATAGCCGTAATCGTCATGCTGATAAATCTGATCATGTTTCTGCAAAGGTTCTGTTTCCAGATAATAGAATTCCGCCATGCCCGGATCTGCATAGGAAATCCAGAAATAACCGTGGTCATTGCCCCAGTCAGGACCCCAGCTGTTCTTAATCAGCCATGCGCCGTCCATCCCGGGATCTGTATTGAAATTTTCTGAAGAATATTGATCGTCCCACCCGACAATCGTTACAGCATGATAATTCCCGCCGGTTTTTTCAGGCGAATCCAGGTAATAACCGAACGTCTCCGGATGATAGCAGGAAGTTTTATTGTAATAACTCATAGAGACGGCATGTCCCTGATAGACCGCCTGCTTGACCGCATCCAGCTGTTCCTGGAATGTATCGCCGCCGACATGATATGTCAGGACGCTTGCATCAGAAACATGATATTCTGCCACATCTTTCCAGGTATCCCAGTCCGCATCCGGATCAAGAACGGATTCATCTCCGAACGGGAACAGAGATTCTGAAACAGGACCAAGCCAGCCTGTGAGCATGGGGCTTAACATGTAAAAATTTCCGCCCTGCTGAAACACATCCTCCAGAGTGCCGCCTTTCTGAATCGGAAAACCGAATTTTTGCGAATACGTATAATAGGCAAGATGCCACTCTGACAGATTAATCCAGGGATGTTTCCGGATCAGATCCGTTTCTATGGAGGCAATGGCTGAAAAACTCCAGCATGTGCCAGTGGTTTTCTGATTTTTGACGGCACTGACCAGCCCTAATTTCCGGAGATCAAAATACGACGGCAGAGTCTCGACGACTTCTGCGGCACTGGATTCATTTGCAGCGGATAATCTGCCGGAAGCAATGGCATTTTCATATTCCTGATATGTGGAGAACTTTCCAATATGCAGTGTGATGTCTTCCTGAGATTCTTCCAAAGATTCTTCCAGAAATTTTTCTGTATTCTCTATATTTTCTATATTTTTTTCTTTTTCAGGCAATTCCTGAGATTCTTCTGCCGCCTGTACCCTGAAAGAATCTGTTTGCAATTGTGGTGTTCCTGTTGCTGCGAAGATACCGCACAGCATACAGGCAAGTATCTTTCGTGTCCGCAAGATTAAGCGCCTCCCAGTTGTTCAAAATTCAATTCCTGTGTCTGACATGCCTGTACAAAATCAAATTCTGATTCAGATTCTGATTTTAATAATTCTGCACAGACATCTGCTGATTCTCGATTTTTAAAAATCCCAAATACGGCAGAACCGCTTCCGGTCATAACGGCACATTCTGCGCCATGTGATAATAATTCCCGTTTTGCACGGGTTACATCTTCGCAGGATATGGCGGATTCAAATAGATTTCCACAGCTCCTGCACA
>CAMWWG010000186.1 GCA_947177935.1 uncultured Ruminococcus sp.
CATCATTTCTCTTGCAATTGCAGAATATTCCATTGCGAACACTCCTCATTAATAATCTGTTATTTTAATTATAGCAAATAAGATTCCAAAAGTCAACTGTTTTTCTGAAAATCATTCTGTACGGGACTTGACTTCTGCCATAAAATATGCTAAAATAAAATATGATTGTGTATGATTTAAATTATAAAATTAGAAAGTAGTGATAAATTCCATGAATTACCAGTTACTTGCAGAACTATTATTCCCGGATGTCACCGGGACGCCCGAAACATTAGAAGCCAGATACCCGGAGAGAAATCTTCCGACGGATGCGATTGTGACCAGAATCGGTCCAAGTCCGACGGGATTTGTCCATCTGGGGAATTTGTACAACGCCCTGATCGGCGAACGTCTCTCTCATCAGTCCGGCGGTGTGTTCTATCTCCGGATTGAAGACACTGACCAGAAACGAGAAGTTGACGGTGCTGTTGACATGCTGATCCGGGCAATGGAATATTTCCAGATCCGATTTGACGAGGGTGCACTTGCGGACAAATCCCGGATGAACGGCAGTTATGCGCCGTATTATCAGCGACAGCGCAAAGAAATTTATCAGATTATGGCAAAATTCCTGACACAGCAGGGGAAAGCATACCCTTGTTTCCTGACAGCGGAAGAAATTGACCAGATTCGGGAACGGCAAACAGCAAATAAACAAGATCCTGGTATTTACGGAGAATATGCTGTTCACAGAAATTTATCTATCGAAGAAATTCAGGAAAAAATTAATGCCGGAATGCCTTGGGTGCTCCGTTACAGGGGCGAAGAAACGGGCGAATTCATCTGTGTTCAGGATGCTATCCGTGGAAAACTGGAAATGCCACGCAATCGCATGGATTTTGTATTGCTCAAAAGCGACGGAATTCCAACATATCATTTTGCACATGTTGTGGATGATCATTTTATGAGATCCACACACGTCATCCGTGGAGAAGAATGGATTTCCTCTCTGCCGATGCACGTGGAATTATTTGATGTATTGAACTGGAAACAGCCGGTTTACTGTCACACGGCAACGCTGATGAAGATTGAAGACGGCAAAAAACGCAAATTATCAAAACGCAAAGACCCGGAATTAGCACTTGCCTATTACCAGCAAGAGGGAATTTGTCCGGACGCTGTCCGGGAATTTTTGCTCACACTTCTCAATTCCAATTTTGAAGAATGGAGAATAGCAAATCCGGAGCTGGACTGTCAGAAATTCCCCTACACAATTCAGAAAATGTCCATTTCCGGTGCATTGGTAGACCTGGACAAATTACGGGATATTTCCAAGGACGTTCTGAGCCGGATACCTGCGGAGACGCTCTATGCCGGATGGCTCGCATGGTGCAGGGAATACAATCCGGAATTTTCAGAATTGTTAATCCGGTACCATGATCGGAGCATTGCGGCATTGAATGTCGGCAGGACGGCCAAAAAGCCTCGGAAAGATCTGGAAAACTGGAAACAGGCTTGTGAATTTATGAAATTCTATTATCAGGAAACATTTGCAATTCAGGATGAAATGCCGGAAGAAATTGACGAAACAACCCGGAAAGCCGTCTTTGCAGAATATCTGGAAACTTACGATCATGCGGACGATAGTTCCCAGTGGTTCACAAAAGTGAAAGCGCTCACGGAAAAACTGGGATTCGCCGTTAAGCCGAAAGATTACAAGAAAAACCCGGAACAGTATAAGGGCAGTATTGTTCACGTGACAAACATGCTCCGGATTGCCCTCACAGGCAGGGCAAATGCGCCGGATCTCTGGGAAATAAGCCATGTTCTGGGAGAAGAAATTGTCCGGGAACGTCTGACAGCCTGGATTTGAGATTAAAAATAATAAAATAACTGAAAGGATGTAGTCATTCATGGGCAGAAACAGAAATAAAGCAGAAAAGCCGGATTTTGAAATCCCAAGACCGAATTTTCCCAAACGTGCCGTTATTACAGGCGGTATGCCCTATGGCAATAAGGAATTGCATTTCGGACATGTCGGGGGAATGCTTGTCTTTGCGGATACGTTCGCAAGATTTCTGCGGGACAGAATCGGCAAAGAAAATGTGATTTTTGTCTCTGGAACGGACTGTTACGGTTCACCGATTGCCGAGGGTTGGCGGCAGAAAGTTGAGAAAGGCGAATTTTCCGGGACACTGGAAGAATTCGTCAGGAAAAATCACGAAAAACAGAAGCAGACACTGGATGCTTACGGCATTTCTCCCAACCTCTTTGCGGCATCCGGATTAGACAGATCCAAAGAAATCCATGCTGAAGTGACAGACTGGTTTTTAAGATCGCTCTATGAGAAAAAACAGCTTCACAGATTATCTACCAAACAATTCTTTGATGAAAAAGCCGGGGTCTTCCTCAATGGTCGTCAGGTGATCGGCAAATGTCCTGTAGAGGGCTGTCAATCTGAAAAAGGCTACGCTGATGAATGCGATCTGGGACATCAGTACATGCCGGAGAATTTAATTCATCCAGTGAGTACACTCACGGGTGAGACGCCGACCATGAAACCGGTCACAAACTGGTATTTCAAGCTCCGGGATTATGAATCCCTTATGCTTGAATGGGTCGCAGAACTTCAGAAACGTAAGGACATCCGTCCCGTTGTCTGGAAGACGATTGCGGAATTTTTAAAACCGCCGGCGATTTATATCAAGCGTGAATTTGAAGAAATTTATCTTGGCTTGAAAGAATCTCTCCCGGCACATGAATATCTCGAAGAACCCAAAAAACCGTCATTTACGATTGAATTCCAGACGCTCTCTGACTGTGATGATGCCTGCCGGATTCTGACACAGAATCAGATCCGTTACAGAACCGGCAAAACGCTTGTGCCGTTCCGTTTGACGGGCAATGTGGAATGGGGCGTTCCTGCGCCTGTTCTTGAAAATGAAGATCTGCTGACGGTCTGGGTATGGCCGGAATCCCTCTGGGCGCCGATTTCGTTCACGGAGACTTATCTGGAACAGATCGGGCATGATCGTTCTGAATGGAAAGATTACTGG
>CAMWWG010000187.1 GCA_947177935.1 uncultured Ruminococcus sp.
GCATGCAAATACGCATAATCTTTCGTATTGACGGGATAAATTTCCACACCGACCATCCGGAAATACTTCCTTGCCAGTTTGCAGGCTTCCCCGATATAAGTAATATCACTTTTTGCCTTGCTCTCCCCTGTCAGGATTAAAATTTCTTCCATACCACTGTCAGCAATGATCTGCATTTCATGCTCGATCTGTTCCGGTGTGAGTTTCATGCGCCGGATGGAATTATAGCAATTGAATCCGCAATAAACGCAATAATTCTCGCAATAATTGGCAATATACAGCGGCGTGAATAAATAGACCGTGTTTCCGAAATGTTTTCTTGTCTCAATTCTTGCCTGTTCTGCCATCTGTTCCAGGAACGGTTCTGCCGCCGGAGATAACATCGCCTTGAGATCCGCAACACTCTTTGTCTCATGCTGGAGCGCCCTCTGAACATCCAGTCCGGTATAGGTCTTCGCCTGATAATCCCGGACATGCGACATGACTTTTTCATAAATATCTGACTGGATCTGTTCTTGTCCAGACTGATATGCCAGAGGATCTGTCCGGGATTCCGGATGATTTTCCAGTTCATGTTTTTTCTGTAACGCCTTTGCGGAGAGCTCCTCACTATCAATCAGAAATTGATTTTCCTGTTGTTTCACATACAAGATCCTTTCTTGAATTTGAGATTAATTTTTATTCATCACGCAGAAATCCTGTGAGCGTATCAGACGGCGCACCGCCACGCATGAGAACTCTGCCCAATCCGGAGAGATAAGCTTTTCTGCCGGATTCGACTGCCTGCCGGAATGCGTCCGCCATCAAGGGAAGATCTCCGGCAGTTGCCAAAGCTGTATTGCACATCACAGCACTTGCGCCCATTTCCATTGCCTCGCAAGCCTGGGATGGTCTCCCGATTCCGGCATCCACAATAATCGGCAGATCAATTTCATCAATCAGAATCTGAATAAAATCCTTGGTAGCAAGTCCCTTGTTAGAACCAATCGGAGACGCCAGCGGCATCACGGATGCTGCACCGGCATTCACCAGATCCCTTGCTGTATTCAGATCCGGATACATATAAGGCATGACGATAAATCCCTCATTGGCGAGAATTTCCGTCGCCCGGATTGTCTCGGCATTATCCGGGAGCAAATATTTGGTATCTCTCATGATTTCGATTTTAATGAAATCCCCGCAGCCAAGTTCTCTGGCAAGTCTGGCAATCCGGACGGCTTCCTCCGCATTTCTTGCGCCGGATGTATTCGGCAGGAGCGTCACACCCTCCGGGATGAAATCCAGGATATTTTCCTGTTCTCTGGTATTCGCACGGCGGACAGCGCAGGTAATCAGCTCCGCACCGGCGAATTTCACAGCCGCCTGGATCAGATCCAGGGAATATTTACCAGATCCCAGAATAAACCTGGAATGAAATTCATGACCGCCTAATTTAAAATTATCTTCCACGATTCAAAAAAGCTCCTTTCAATAATTTTGATTTTTATTAATTATCTTGCAATCCTGCAAGGATTCTCAAAATCGTATGTGCCTGATGTGCGGCACAGACTGCCACCCTGGATGCAAACAAGCCTTCACCGTCCGTAAGTTCACTGACCTGATCCCCACAAAGATAAAAATGCGATGTGATTTTTTTCGTCCGGATCAGATTTGCTGAACTAATCCCAGCCATACCGGACGCACAGACAAGATACTTCTCCGGAAACTGCGTCAAGATTGTATCTGCAAGCATTGCTTTTGTCTCCGGATTGTCGAATGCCTCACAGATCACCGATTCCTGTCCGAATAATTTCGGGATATTTTCTTCCGTGATTTTTACAGTATTTGCAGAAATTTCACAATACGGCGCAATCCTGTGAATGTTCCGGGACAGCGCATCTGTTTTGTACATGCCGATCTGATCGACAAAATACTGCTGTCTGTTGAGATTAGAAAGATCCACCCTGTCAAAATCCAGTAATGATAATTTCCCGATACCTGCCCTTGCAAGCAGAATTGCGATCAGTGAACCCAATCCGCCGAGTCCGCAGATTGCAACGGATGACTGTAAAAATTTTTCCTGCAATTTTGCGCCGTGACGTTCTGCAAGCGCCTGATAGAATTCTTCTCTTGACGGAATCGCAGGATTTTTAATTTCTTTCACATATTCAGACATATCAGCCACCCCCTACAAAACTAACGATTTCGAGCTGATCCTGATCTTGAACATGAACAGAATCATACTGCGCTTTCGGGATGATTTCCTGATTCCGTTCCACAGCGACCCTGAATTTTTCATAGTGTTCCAGCTCCAGAATTTCAGAGATTGTCATTCCGGCATAATCGCATTGTTTGCCGTTAATTTTCAACATATGGTATCACCTCACAAAAAAACACACAGGAAACTGCGGCAGTTCCCTGTGTGAAAGATTACATAAGATAAGATCTTACAATAACAGATTAACTCCCTACGTTGGCATTATCCAAATCAGGTTTACAGGTCGAAAACTCCATTATTTTCCTCTCAGCCTGAATCACAAGCTCCCTGGTATTATTTTTATTATACTAGATTTTACGGAATTTGTCAAGAGAAATTTTTAAATCTGAAAAATTTTAAAAATTCACAAGTATGAGCATCGCAAACAGGAAAATTAACGCAATACAAGCAAGGATTGAACCTATTTTCAGAACATTCAGAATTTTTTCATGGAATATCCGAAAAAGTACCGAAACCAAAGCAATCCCCAGAATGCCCCCCACAGTGTTCAGAATCAGATCTGTAATATCACTTGCACCAATATAAAACACATATTGCAGAAATTCCAGAGCCAGACTTGTCAGAAAAATGGGACAGACTTTCTGCCAGAAAGACCAGTCAATCCGGAGCATAGACAACAGAACGCCATACGGGATGAAGATGATTCCATTCTTTAAAATTTCACTGCGTCCGAACGATTCCGCAAACGGAATCAGATTAATGCTCCGCAAATGTGGCAAAGAGACCAAATCAAACGAAAATTTAAACAGAATAATCCAGACAAGTACAAACAGATAG
>CAMWWG010000188.1 GCA_947177935.1 uncultured Ruminococcus sp.
GGAGATAGGAGAAAAAAGATTTGAGTGATTTGCGTAATGAACAAAATGAAAAACCGGTATTCCGAAAACCGCCGGATGCGCCGCAGGGTATGAAATCCAATCAAACGAAAGTTTCTTTTATTGAGTCCAAGACAGATGCCATACCCGTCAGAAATATCCGGGATTCTGAAACATCGCAGGATGCCGGACAGCCAGGAAATAACCGCCCGGAGGAATCCGGTTCTAAAATCCGGCGTATGAGTGATTCCACCCGTGCCAAAGAGGCAGAAAAAAGCCGGAAGAATCTCCGCAAGGGAAAGAACAGTTATGCGCATACCGGTTCTGAAAAAAATTATACATATCAGAAAGAACGTCCGGACGGTGATTATAGTGACAATCGTGATTATGATCCTGCACAGAATCCGGATTCCAGAAAATCCCGGAAACGCAGGAAATTTTCCCGGCAGAATGATGTGACGGCAATCGCATCCGAAACGCTTCATCTGGATCTGAGAGACATTGTTCCGGTTGCCGTGCAGAATCCGGAGCCTGTTCGTCCTGTGGATGTCAAGCCTGCGCCAAGGGCAGAACAGACAAGTTTGAATCTGAGTGCATCCGGTCAGGCAACAACATCTGCAGATGATCTGGATGTAACAATCCGGAAAACGCCGGAAGAGGCGGAAGAGGAGAATATCCGGCGGCAGAAGATTTCAGCCATGATGCGGCTGGAAAATACAGCAGAAATCCAGTCAGATATTAAAGAATTAAGAAGTGCTATTTTTTTCCGGACAATGGCGCTGATGTTGGTTGCACTGATCAGTGGGTATTTGTCAGTCCGGAACTGTTTTCATCTCCCTTGGCTTGACAGTATTCCGGAAAATCTGATTGCTTTGATGCAGCTTCTGTTAGGACTTGCGGCAGGATCTGTTTGTATGCCGACGCTCCGGAACGGATTCACAAGATTGATCCAGTTTCGGGCAGATACGGACAGTTTAGCAGCAATTGCGCTGGGAGCATGTCTGTTGGATGCGCTCCTGGAGATTTTTGGCGTGAATTCGCCGTTAATTGCACATTATTTTATGCCATGTGCCGTATTGATCCTGATTTTCCACACAATGGGAAAATTGCTGATTATTGACCGGGAAGAGACCAATTTGAAAGAAGCCGCCAAACGTTATGATTGTTACGGCTTGCAGATTATCGAGGATGAACAAAAGGCAGAATCCCTGGCAAGGGGTATCCTGCATGATTTCCCGATTGTGGCATCCATGCGAAAAACAGATTCTCTGAAAGATTTCAGAAGATATACCTATTCGGCAGATCTTGCAGACCATTTCTGTCATTATGCTACACCGGCAATTTTTGTTTTTTCATTGATTGCCTCCATTGCAATGGCAATTTTCCGGCAGGGCGGTATCAGTTATGCCGTGAGTCTGTTTTCGATGTTTTCCGTTGCCTGCGGCTGTGCCGCAATTACATTTGTGACAAATCTGCCGTTATTCAATGCAACGAAAGACCTATCCCGATCCGGAGCGTTGTTATTGGGCTATCAGAGTGTGGATGATTTCTATGATACAAATTCCCTGATGATGGATGCGGCATCAATGTTCCCGCTGGGTTCGATTCAGCTCCAGGCTGTCAAGATGTATTCCAATGTCAGATCCGATGAAATACTATTAGCGGCGGCAAGCCTGGCACGTTACGCCGGGAGTGCCTTCAGTCATATTTTTGATGAAGTCCTGCATGAAAGATCTGCGGATTTTTATCCGGTGGAAAATTATATCTATGAAGATTCCCTGGGGTTATGCGGCTGGATTCATAATCAGAGAGTGTTGCTTGGCAACCGGGAACTGATGATCAGCCATCGGATTGAGGGCGTTCCGTCTAAAAGCAAGGAAGCTGAAATGACAGGCGAAGACAAAGAAGTGATTTATTTATCCATTTCCGGTAATTTATCTGCATTATTCGTTGTGGAACTTCATGCGGATAAGATCGTCAAATCCTGGGTGAAGCAGGCAATGCGGCATAATATGTGCCTGATTCTGCACAGTGTCGATCCGATCATTACGCTATATCGGATTTCTTCATTGTTTGAAATCCCACAAGACATGATCAAGATTATTCCATCTAAAATGCGCAGTATGTATTTATCTGAAACAATGCCTGTGAAAGAACTGAGTGCATCTTTGGCGTGCACCAATGATTTCAGCAACATGGCGCAGTTGATTATTGCAACGAAAATCGTCCGGAAGGCATCCCTGACAGGCATTTTCGTCCAGGCAGTGACCGTCCTTCTGGGTCTTGCACTTGTCCTGATGGAAGCACTCCTGCACCTGGGAATCAATTCCGGATGGATGATTATTTTGCAGTGCATTACGGTGATTCTGACATTATTATGCGTGAATATCAAGAAATTATATTAAATTATTTATTTTAATTTATAAAATCTAATTGCGGAGGTGGCGTGCCATGGAAGAAGAACAGAACGCAGATCTGCCAAGACCCAGAAAAAAAGATGTTCATTCTAATTTTGATTTTCATTTAGAGTATGATCCCGATCCGGATGTCTTGTATTGCCCTGAGGAAGAATCCGAAGACGCACAGCCGATTCCGGAACTCCGCCGTACGCAGACCAGAAAATTTCCGGCACAGCGTCCGGCAAAATCGCAGGCACAATATTTCGACGACACAAGCGAGGATATTTATTATCATCCGGAATTAGAATCAGAATCAGAATATTACAAAAATCAGGACAATTCCGGCTATGGCGCTTATGAAGCCTATGATATGCCGGAACGGCAGACATATGAGGGGAGAGCTTCCAGCAGAACCGTGAAAAATAATAATTCTAAAACTCGTAATCCTAAAAATTTCAGTTCCGGAAAAGCCGGATCTGCTGCAAATTCCCGAAAATCTTCCGCACCAAAATCCCGTAAAAAATCTCGTAAAAAATCCCACGGAGGTGGTATTCTGAAACGTCTGCTCCGGAAAATCCTGGTTCTTGCAATGATCCTGTTCGGGATCTATTCCGCAGTTGCCTTGCTATTAATC
>CAMWWG010000189.1 GCA_947177935.1 uncultured Ruminococcus sp.
ATTTTCACAATTCCCAGACAGCAAGTCTCTCATGACAGTCGGATGCCGGGGGAAAATTTTGCAAGTGCAAGTTATCTGCGGGAGATGATTTTAAATTTAAATAATTTAAATAATTTAAATAATTATATTCCGGAATCTGTACGGGAGCTGTTAGCATCCAAAATCCAGGAAAAACAGCTTGCGTCTCTGGATTTTCTGGAACAGGCGATATTATATCGGCTCAGAGTAATTTCAGAATCGGAATTATTACAGCTCCCGGATATGACGACATCCCTGGCAGGGCGTTTTCTGAAATACCGGAATGTCCTGAGTCTGGAAGAATTTCTCCGGAATGTCCACACGAAATGTTTTACTATGGCGAGAATCCGGCGTATCCTGGTAAGCATACTTTTGGATTTACAGCAACGGGAAGTGCAACAACTCCGGGAGAATCCGCCCTATGTGAGAATCCTGGCATTGAATCAGAAAGGGAGCGAATTATTGAGAATCCTCCGAGAGATAAGTGAAATTCCGTTGGGGACATCCCTGCGGAAACTGTCAGAATTAAATCTGCAAGCAGAAAAACTTGCCGGAATAGAATACAGAACGGCACAGATTTACAGTCTGGCACAAGAACAGAGACAATCGCCGGAACGGGAATTCACAGAAAAAATCATAAAATTATAAAAATTATCAGGAGCGTGATTTTAAAATTTATGAAACAGGTGGAAATTTTTACAGACGGCGCTTGCAGCGGCAATCCCGGTGCAGGCGGATGGGGGGCAGTTCTGCGGTACGGGACAACTGAAAAAGAATTATCCGGCGGCGCATCCGATACGACAAATAACCGGATGGAGCTGACAGCAGTGATTGAAGCGTTGTCGGCATTAAAAGAACCGTGTGCCGTGGATCTGACAACGGACAGCAAATATGTTGTCGACAGTGTGACAAAAAAATGGGTGTACTCCTGGAAGTCCCGGAACTGGGTGAAATCTGACCGGAAACCAGCGTTAAACGTCGATTTGTGGGAGAAACTGCTCCCCTTGCTGGAAAAACATCAGGTGCATTTCATCTGGGTCAAGGGACATGCCGGACATCCGGAGAATGAACGCTGTGACAGGCTTGCGGTGGAGCAGAGCAAAAAATATCAGAATTTATCATTTTTTGCATCATGATTTTTAGAACTTTTTCATAAATCGTTTTAGAATCTGTTGTATTTTTTAAAAATAATGCTTGCAATTCTTTTGAAATTGTGTTATACTAATTACAGATAGATTCATTTTTATTTTTTCAGGAGGGTTTTATCATGTCAAATTTTTTCGATCAGCTCAGCACAGGTTTTACCAATGCAAGCCGTACGGTTTCGCAGAAAATGAAAAATCTGAATGACACCAACAAGCTTACAAGCCAGGTAAAAACAGAACAGAACAACATCCATCAGAATCTGGTTGCGATCGGTCAGAAATACTATGATCTCTGCCGGGATAATCCGGATGAAGAATTTCGTAGTATGGTTGAGGCAATCATCAAGTCAGAGCAGACGATTACACGTCTTCAGCAGGAAATTGAGAATGTTCGTGCCAGAGAACCGGAATTGATGCCCGTCTCGGAACAGCAGACAACCGGAAATGCCGGGGCATCTGATTTCAGAACCTGTCCGAATTGCGGAAGCAGATCACAGGAAAATTCCGCATTCTGTTCACATTGCGGTCAGAAATTAGCAGCACAGGCAGCGCAGTATGACAAAATTTATCAGCAGAATCCCGTGCAGAATGCGCCGTCCGTGCAAGATCCGGTTAATGACACTATGCAGGAAATTCCGACAGAATCAAAATCAGAACCAGAACCGGAATATATCGACGCACAGATTACAGAACCGGATTTTAATTCTGTCTCTGCGTTCTGTCCCTATTGCGGAAAGAAACTCTCTGTGCCAGGCGCACGATTCTGCAGTGAATGTGGCAGCACGCTTTGATGACCGGTATTTTCCGGATCAATTTAAATTTTATTTAAATTTCATCTTTCATTCTCTGGAAAGGACAACCGGATTTGTCCGGCAGTGGTGAATGTCTATGAAACGCACACACATTGCCGTCATCGTGTCAACGATTGACGAAGATTATCAAAGCGGCATCCTCACCGGGATCCGGCAGTATGCCCTTGCCAATGATGTAACTTTAGAACATTTTGTCGCTTTTGGCAATATTGGTGGCGACGTCGGACACGATACAGGCGAATATAATATTTTTTCTCTTGCGGATCTGCGTCAGTTCGACGGCGTGATTCTGTTGATTAATACAATCCAGAATATGGATGTCTGTGAAAAACTTCTTGTCCGTGCCAGAACGGCAGACATCCCGGTTGTCTGTATTGACCAGGAAGACCCCGAATTATATACGATCTGTATTGACAACCAGAAAGCCATGCAGGATATTGTGGAACATTTTATTCTTCATCACGGTTATACCAGGATTAATTATGTGTCCGGTCCCGTGGATAATACCGACAGCCAGCAGAGACTGCTTGCGTATGAAAACACGCTCCGGAAGCACGGAATTGCTATCGAAGAACAAAGAATTTATCATGGAAATTTTGTATCCCGTGACGGGATTTCTGCCGTTCAGAAATTTTTGCAGTCCGCACCGCCACAGGCGATTATTTGTGCGAATGACAGCATGGCAATCGGCGTTATGAATTCTTTGGCGGCGCATGGCGTGAGAGTCCCTCAAGATGTCGCAGTTTCGGGATTTGATTATACTTACAATGCCAGGAATTATGCGCCGTCTCTGACATCCGTCAAACGTCCTCTGGAACGATTGGGACAGCTTGCCTGCCGGAAAATCATGAATCATATTCAAGGGATTCCTCAGAAACAGAATGAAATCATGGACACGCACTGCTGTTTCTCCCAGAGCTGTGGCTGTAATCAGACGCCCTTAATGAATACGGATGAATTCAAAAAGCGAAATTTTCATATTTTAGAATCTTATTCTGTGGATATTTCCCTGATCAGTCGGATGGCATCAGCACTTGCAGAGTGTGACAC
>CAMWWG010000190.1 GCA_947177935.1 uncultured Ruminococcus sp.
TGATCTGATTACCCGGGTTTCTGCAAAATGGCTGATTCAGAATCAGCATCTTGCACCGCCCACCTATTATGCGCCGGATTTTATTGATTTATCCGGCATCAAAGTCAACCGGGGCGAATATGACACAAAGTCCGCTGAGATGGTGATGGACAAGCCGAAGATCCATGGCAATATTATCAAATATTATCAGAAATTCGCCAGAAATCAGAAAGCTGTCTGCTACTGCGTTTCCGTCCGGCATTCCATGAAAATGGCGGAAATTTTCAAAGAAAACGGCATTCCGGCGGCACACGTTGACGGTGAAACGCCGAAAGACCAGCGTTCACAGATCATTGACGATTTCCGCAAAGGCAAAATCAAGATTCTCTGCAATGTGGATTTAATTTCAGAGGGTTTTGACGTTCCGGATTGCGGCTGTGTGATCATGTTAAGACCGACAAAATCCCTGACACTGTACATCCAGCAGTCCATGCGGTGCATGAGATACAGACTCAACAAAAAAGCCGTGATTCTGGATCATGTGGGCAATTATGCAAGGTTCGGGATGCCGGATGATGACCGGGAATGGACGCTTGCCGGCAAGCCAAAGAAAAATGGAAATCAGGAAGAAAAAGAGATTTCTGCATTGCAATGCAAAGAATGTTTTGCCGTATTTCAGCTGAAACCCGGACAAACTCCGGTGATATGTCCCTATTGTGGGTATCAATTCCCGGTAAAAATTGTGCAAAGAAAAGAGCTTGAGGCAGATGAGACCGCAGAAATCAAGAAAATTGAGGGATTTCATTTTGACATCAAACCATTATCAGCATGTAGCAGTTACGCAGAGCTGTTGGAATATGCGCAAAAACACGGCTACAAAAAAGGCTGGGCATGGTATCAGGCGAAAGAAAGAGGTTTCCTGACATGACAGAAGAACATAAAATTATGTTGGAGATCATGGTGGCGATTTCGCAGGACTGCATAATTTTTCGCCACAATGTCGGAAAAGTACGCACACCGGACGGCAGATATTTCAGCACTGGTATCCCGGCAGGTTATTCAGACCTGCAAGGACACAGAAAATGCGACGGACGTGCAGTCTACATCGAAGTCAAGACCAGATACGGCAGAGTGTCCCCAGAACAGAAGATTTTCATTGATGCCATGCAGAAAACCGGCGCAATTGCCGGAGTGTGTAGAAGTGTCGATGATGCAATCAATTTAATTCAATCAAAATAATTTTAGGAGGAAATGACAATGGCATTTAATTTCAACAACAAGCCTGAGGCAGTCAAATTTGAATTGATTCCGGCAGGAGACTACGAGGTATTCGTGGAAAAGGCAGAGGAACGTCCCACAAAGGAAGGCAGAAAGCAGCTCAGTCTTCAGTTGCGCATCCGTGATGATGTCGAGCAGGCTTGCAAGAAACGCTTGCTGTTTCTGAATATTTTTCAGAAAAAGCCTGAAAATCTGACAGACGCAGACAGACAGGTGGAGAATTACATTTACGATCATATCTACAACCTGCTTGACGTGACCGGCGTTCTGAACTCCGGCAAAGAATTTGCTTGCATGGCAGATATCTGTCGTTTGTTGCCTGGTCGTGAACTGCGTGTCACTGTTCATCATGAGACATGGAACGGCAGATTGCAGGAAAGAATTGATCCGCTGAAAGGTGTTCAGGAATCTGATCCGGATTACAGTGCACCGGCTGCAAGTTCTTCCTACTCTGCACCGTCCTATCAGCCGCCTGTCAATCCGGCTCCGGCAACAGGATTTGACGATTTTGAGGATCTTCCCAGTGATGATGATCTGCCGTTCTAATTATCAGCGATCCGGAGAATGGTTTTCCGTTCTCCGGATGTCTGGTTTAAAAATATTTATGAGAGGAGAAATTTCATGTACGAATATATTCCAGATGAATTAAAAAAATTGAAAAACTGGATTTGCTGGAAAGGTGTTCCTGACAAAGATGGTCACATCACGAAAGTTCCGATTAATCCAAATGACGGGCATAAGGCAGAGAGTAACAATCCCGAAACCTGGACGGATTTTGATACGGCAGAACGGGTTTCACGGGATTATGCCGGGATTGGTTTCATGTTCGGTGGATCAGGCTATTTCGGTGTAGATCTGGACAAAGTGAAAAAAGAGTTAGATGCCTGCGAAGATGGTGATTTTGATAATATTGTTGGCGAGTTTATCCATGCCCTGGACAGCTACACGGAATATAGTCAGTCAGCAACAGGCATTCACATCATTTGCAAAGGCAAGCTGCCGCCGGGCGGACGGCGAAAAGACCGAGTTGAGATGTATGACTCAGGGCGGTTTTTCGTCATGACTGGTGCAAATATCTCAGATTGTGTGACAATCCCAGACCGGACGGAAGAAATCAAGCCATTGCACGCCAAATACCTGGGAGCTGCTGAAAATTGCGAAGAACCTGACAATCAGCTCCGGCTTTCGGAAATTCCGGAGATCCCCGATAATCCTGATTTGACCGTCCAGGAGATTCTTGCAAAGGCGATGCAAAACGAGAAATTTGCAAAACTGTATTCCGGCGATTTTTCAGCATATCATAGTCAATCAGAGGCGGATATGGCATTCTGTAGTATGCTTGCATTCTGGTGTGCAAAAGATCGTTCCAAGATGGACGAGATCTATCGTAGTTCCGGGCTGATGCGTCCGAAATGGGACAGAAAGCAATCCGGTTCAACTTACGGCGCATTGACAATCCAGAAAGCCGTTGATACCTGCAAAGACTGCTACAATCCAGGCAGTGGCGTAACTATCTCGGACAGGAGTCTCACAATCGGCAGAAACACAGCTCCTGGCGATCCGGAAACGCTATCCGCCAAAGCCAGACCTGCCGGGAAAATGTACAAGTTTGACGATACCGGCAATGCGGAACGGCTGTTTGATATGTACGGCGATATTTTCCGGTATTTTTACACAGAACACAAATATTTGTATTATATTAACGGAAAATGGCATTTTGACAATATCGGCTACGAACGTAGAATAGCAGACGCTGTGATCAATGC
>CAMWWG010000191.1 GCA_947177935.1 uncultured Ruminococcus sp.
TAAATATTTCAGTTATTTTTTAAATTTTTAATTTTTTTAAATTTTTTAAAAGGAGAATGATTTTGTCATGCAATTTTTTCAGAAAGTAACATCCGCCGTGACGTCCGCTGTCCTCACAGCGTCAATGCTCGCCGGAGGCAGTGCGGCTCTGTTCACTACGACAAACGCCGCTGACAAGGACGCTATTCAGATTGTCAATGAAATGGGCATGGGTTGGAATCTCGGCAATACGTTTGATTGCTGGGATACACGGAGCTGGACGACGGACACGGAAACGGCCTGGGGCAACGTGACCACAACGCAGGATATGATTACCGCAATCAAAGCATCCGGCTTTGATTCCATCCGGATCCCTGTGACCTGGTATGAAAATATCGTTGATCCGGCAACATATGATATTGATGATGCCTATCTGGCAAGAATCAAGGAAGTTGTCGATTATGCTTATGCCAATGACATGTATGTGATTGTCAACATGCACTGGGACTGGGAGTCTGGCGGTTCTCTCTGGCTGAACCAGGGTGCAGATGCCTTACCGCAGTTCAAGACAATGTGGACGGAAATTGCGAATTATTTCAAAGATTACGATCAGCATCTTGTTTTTGAAAGCATGAATGAAGTCACATTTGATTATGATGTATTAAACAGTTTCAACCAGAGCTTTTTGGATCTGATGAGAGAATCCGGCGGCAACAACGCTGACAGATTGTTATTATTAGCCGGAAAAAATGACGATTTAACTCAGACATGTTCTGATAGTTACATTGTCCCAGATGACGATATGGTCGCTGTTTCGATTCATTATTATACACCCTCGACATTCTGCGTTGCGGATATCAATGCGTCCTGGGGACATACAGAAACTTGGGGGACAGAAACAGAAATCCAGGATGTCTACAACAATTTCAACAAGATGAAAGAAACGTTTGTCGACAAGGGCATTCCGGTCATTGTCGGCGAATACGGCGTTCTGACGACGGAAAAAGACCAGAAAGACCGGGATGATATTAAATTATATTTAAATACAGTTGCTTCTACCGCTCTGGCAATCGACGGATTGAGTGCGTTTCTGTGGGATGCCGGCAACGCCGGAGATATGCAGTTCTTTGACAGAAAGGGACTTCAATGGTTTGATCCGACAATCGAAGATGTCTATAAGAATCTCAAACAGAACGGCGCAGGCATTAAATTTGAGTATACCAGCAATAAAGAAATTACAATCCCGCTGGCAGCCTACAAAGACGAAAATGGCTATAATGTGAATATTGCAGGGTATGGCGCAAACGGTGAAAAACTTGAAAAAATCATCCTCAACGGCAAACTCACAGGATCAGAATCTGCCGGTTATGGCATTGGATTCTCTGCTACAAGAGAAGGATCGTCCGGTGTCTGGACAGCAGAAACCGCTACTGTGGACAGCTCCGGTACTGGTACAGCGATTATTGACGGTATCTTTTCGGATGATGAAAAAGGTGATATTCCGTATGAATTTGAGTTCAGTTATCTCCAGATCCAGAACTGGTGGGGCGGGACAGCGGATCTGGATTCCGTGACGTTGGTATTTGACAAGGGCGTGACAACAGTAACTGCCGTCAAGGATGACACAAAGCCAACTGAGTCGGACACACCTACTCCGACAGAATCCGATACACAGCCGGACACACCTGCTCCGACAGAATCTGATACACAGCCGGACACACCTGCTCCGACGGAATCTGATTTAGAGTCATCTTCCGAAGAAGATTCCACACAGACACCGCCTGAAAACGTACTCTGGGGCGATGCGAATGATGACGGCACAGTCGACATCAGCGACGTTGTCCTAATGAATCGTGTCTATGTCGGCGTTGATGAAATCAGCAAAAAGGGATTGGCAAACGCTGACGTTGACCAAAGCGGCAAGATTGAATTAGCCGACTCCATGAATGTCCTCAAGCTTCTGGTGCATTTACTGAATGAATCCGATTTCCCGATTCAGGAGGAATCCTGATTAACAAAATCTGAAATAAAATCCGGTGTTTTGCCTATTTGGAACACCGGATTTTAAAATTTTGTTGACAAAATTTTAAAATCATGCTACAATGAAAAAATAAATTATCAATCAGGAGGAGAATATAGTGAAATCTGGTTTAAAAAAAGTAATTTCCGGCGTTGCTTGTATGGCAGTTGCTGTCTCATCTATGACAATGCCCGGCAATCTGGTTGCAGATGCGGTGAACATTGAGAATGTTGTTCCTGTCAGTGCCACAAATTCAGGTACATTAGAAAATGGTTTGAATTATAAGATCTATCAAGATCATGTAGAAATCACAGGTTGTGGCGAATCCGCAGAGAATGAAATGGTGATTCCGGATACAATCGAGGGATTGTCTGTCACAAGTATCGGGGAACGTGCATTTGAGGACTGTTCTTTCTTAAAATCCATTACAATTTCGGATGGTGTCACAAGTATCGGGGAACATGCGTTTGATGACTGTTCTTCCTTGGAATCTATCACGATTCCAGATAGTGTCACAAGTATCGGAGCTGGGGCATTTTCTAACTGTTCTTCCTTGGAATCTGTCACAATCCCGGATAATGTCACAAGTATCAAGGAATATGCATTTAGTTACTGCAAATCCTTGACATCTATCACAATTCCGGAGAATGTCACAAGTATCGAGAAATGTGCATTTATTTACTGCAAATCCTTGACATCTATCACAATTCCGAACAATGTCACAAATATTGGGGACGTGACGTTTAGTAGCTGTGAGGCTTTGACAGCGATTTATGTTGAGCCTGAAAATCAAAATTACATGGATATAGATGGTGTGTTATTTTCAAAGGATCAAGAAACACTAGTGGTATATCCAGCTGGAAAACCGGATCAGTCCTACTTGATTTCGGACAGTGTCACAAGTATCGGGGATAGTGCATTTTCCCACTGTACTGCCTTGGAATCTATCACAATTCCAGATAGTGTCACAAGTATTGGAGAAGAGGCATTTTGGGACTGTTCTTCCTTGACATCTATCACAAT
>CAMWWG010000192.1 GCA_947177935.1 uncultured Ruminococcus sp.
TTCTTAATTTATCCGCATTCGGATGCGGTAATACTTCCTGAATTATGCCGACAATGATTTTATCAAAACTATCTGCTAATTTTTTCACATCCTCGACTTCCACGGTCGACATCGTCAGATCATAAGCTAATTTTTTAAGATCCAGATCCGTCGGAAGTGCGACATAATCTTTGATCCAATTCAATGATATTTTCATAATTTTAAACTACACACTCCCTCAGAATTATTTAAACTGCTCTAAAAATCTCAGATCAGCGCTGTGGAATAATCTCACGTCATCAATGCCATAACGCATCATGACAAGACGATCCAGACCAATATTGACATAGAATCCCGTGAATTCATCCGGATTCAGTCCGGCAGATCTCAGGACATTCGGGTGCGGCGTACCGCCGGGCATGATCTCAATCCAGCCAACATTCTTGCAGACACTGCAACCTTTGCCGCCGCAGACCAGACAGCCCATATCAATCTCAAAGCCCGGCTCTACGAACGGAAAGAAACCAATTCTCATACGGACGGGCACATCCCTGCCAAAAACTTTGGACAGTACACTTTTGAGCATAACTTTACCGGATGCAAAATCAATATCTTTATCGACGATTAATGCTTCATACTGGAAGAATGCACGCTCATGCCTTGCATCTGTCGTTTCATTCCGGTAGACTCTGCCCGGATAGACAAAACGATAGGGCGGTTTGTGAGTCTGCATGTAACGAACGCTGCCGCCTGTTAAATGCGGACGCAGACAAAGTTTTTCATTGGTCGCACCTGTGTCATGTCCGGCAAGCCAGTAAGTGTCCATGCTTTCTCTTGCGGGATGATTCTGCGGAAAATTGAGCTTGTCGAACGCATACAGTTCGCTTGTAATATCTTCTTCCTCATAGATTTCAAAGCCCATTGACCGGAATGCGTCATTGAGATCATAACACATCTGTGTAATCGGATGAAGTGCACCGCCGGACGGCATTGTGCCGGGGACAGTGACATCGAAATCCGCCGGGATTTCCGATGCTTTCAGCATGAAATTTTCTCTCTGCTGATCGATCAGCGCCGTGAATTTCGTTTTTAATTCATTCACAAGCTTCCCGACTTCGGGACGTTCGGATTTGTCAAGTTTCGGCATTTCTTTCATGATTTCCGTCAAAGATCCCTGTTTGCCGAGCAAAGATGCCTTGATTTCCTGCAGCTTTGTTTCAGACGTAGCCGCAAGAATCTTCGCTTCTCCCTCCCGAAGCAGAGACGCCAGTTTTTCTTTCAAACGAATTCCTCCTCTTGAATCATTTCAATAAGTAATAAATAATTTATAATTTTCCATAATTTTTTATCATTCATTTATCTGTAAAGCAAAGCAAATGAAATGATTAAAAAATCTTAATTATTATAGCATAATTTGAAAAGCTTGTCAAGAATTTTATGGATTTATCAATTTATTTATAATTTAAATTTAATTTAATTTATTTTATTCCGGTATGCTCTCCAGTTCTCACGAACCCACCCGGGAACGCTTAGATCTGTAAATACTTCGTCAGGCTGTTTATTTCCCGGAAATGCAACCAGCTCCAGATAACGGAATACCTGTTCCGATTCTTTCGTCAGAATTCCGAATACTTCCTGATTTAATTTATAGCTTTCATATAATGGTCTGAAACGTTCTTCATACACAGATGTCCTGTTAATCAGACATAATTTTTGGACAAGCCGCAGCGTCCTGTTCTGAATCCCCAGGACATGTTCTTTGGAAATGCCGGCTTTTTCTGCAATTTCTTCCGGCGTCATCCCGTCCATTCTTTGCTGTAATACTTGAATATGCTGCTGTTTCTGGTCTGTATTGTCTGCCAGGAATTTCAGAACGGGCGGATATTTCAGCGTATAGAAACCATCACGGCTTTCCATTAATCTGTCTGCACGGAGCATCTCCCGGAGCATTCCTGTCAGGATTTCACGATCCAGGGAGCGTGGCAGACTATCGGCAAGCATGTTGACGGAAAGTCCGGACATCTGGCGTTTTCTTAACAATCCCTTGATCTGTTTATCCAGTTGCATCTGTACATGAGGTTCCTGATACCAGGCAGCGAAACAAGCCGTTTTTTCTGTCTTTGCAGGTCTGACCTCACGCAAATAGGCTTTGAGACGAATCTGTCGTTTTTCAGAAATGCCGATCCGTTCCAGATCTTTCAGGAACAGCTCCAATAATAGTTCAAATTCTTCGGAAACAGGCTGTGCCGGTGTCTGATTCTGTTTCTGCAACTGCCGGACGTGGAGGATTTCCCGGAGCGTCTTGGCATCCATTTCCGGAATGGATTCCAGTGCTTCTCTGGATGCTTCCAGCAATTCCAAAGAATCATGGATTTCAATTTTCTGCAAATAGTGGAGTGCTGTCAGCGACAGAGGGAGTTCCGCAATGGGAACACTTTCGGGACTTTCCGGATTTTCTGTAAAATCAAAAAATTTTCCAGACTCTGTGCTGATTTTTTCCTCCCAGTTTTCATTGGAAACAGAGGGAATCTCCGGCAGGAGCGAATTTTCTTCCCAATTTTCAGAATTTTCCGAATTTCCGAAATGCTCTGCAAATTCTGAATAGAATATGGAATTACCAGGCATACGGAAAAAATCCAGGTCGGACAGATCTGAAACGGATGGAATTTCCGGGAGGATTTCCTGTGCTGCCGTTTGCAGAGCCTGTAAATTTTCAGACATAGAAAAATTTTCTGGTTTTTCGGGGATTGCCGGTTCTGGACTCTGTGCGTTCTGTGCAGATCCGGGATTTTCTTCCGGATTCTGGAAAAAATTCAAAAAATCTGAAATATCCGGCAAATTTTCAGCATTCCTGTCAGTATCAAAATCCGGATTCCAGTCCGGGTCATGATCCAGAACAGAGGGAATTTCAGGGAGATTTTCCGTTTCAGATGCTGTCAGACTGTCAAAATCCGGGATTTCTTCCGGAATGATTTCCTGTTTTGCCTGTGATGATTCTGTACAAAAATTCAGAATAGAGGGAATCTGT
>CAMWWG010000193.1 GCA_947177935.1 uncultured Ruminococcus sp.
AAGCATATCTGCATCAGAAATTCCGATTTCTGTACTGACGGCAATCATTGGCGCACCGTTTTTTATCATTCTCATGCGGAGAACAGGGGGTTGGAAATTATGAAATTAGAAATCAGGGACGGCTGTTTCGGCTACCCGAAACAGAAACAGATCCTGCACAAAATTAATCTTTGTACAGAATCCGGAGATTTAATCGCAATTCTAGGACCAAACGGTGCAGGCAAGACAACACTTTTACGTTGTATGCTTGGCTTTCTGAAATGGAATTCCGGCGAAACGCTGTTAGACCAGAAAAATCTAACACAAATCCCGACGAAAACAATCTGGAAACAGATTGCTTATGTACCGCAGGCAAAAAATTTCAATTCTGCATTCACAGCTGAAGAAGCCGTTTTACTTGGCAGGAATGCACATCTTGGAATGTTCTCCCAACCAAAACAGTCTGATTTACAGCTTGCGCATGACATTATGAACCGGCTGAATATCTTATATCTGGCTGACAAAAGCTGCTGTGAAATGAGTGGCGGTGAACTCCAGATGGTATTAATCGCCAGGGCATTAATTACAGAACCCAAAATTTTAGTATTGGACGAACCGGAATCCAATCTGGATTTCCGGAATCAGCTCATCATCCTGGAAACCATGACGGAACTGACCCGACAGGGCATCACCTGTATTTTTAATACACACTATCCGGATCATGCTTTACGAAAATCCAATAAAGCCTTGTTATTAAATAAAAATGGCACAGCGCAGTTTGGAAATACTTCTGAGATTATCACTCCCGAACAGATCCAGAACGCATTCCAGGTGAAAACCGTAATTCATAAAATCAAAAATCAGGATCAGATTTATTACAGCATACTGCCGTTGGAACTGGCAGATATACCCACAGGAGGAAAATTATCATGTTAAAAATCGCAGTTTACGGCAAGGGCGGCATCGGAAAATCCACGACTGTCTCAAATATTGCCGCTGTTCTGGCACAGAAAGGCTTAAAAGTTCTGCAAATCGGGTGTGATCCCAAAGCAGATTCGACTTCGCTCTTGCATTATCATCAAAAATTACCAACCATTCTGGATCTTGTCAGATCCAAAAAAAATGTTACACTTGAAGATATGATCTGTACCGGTTATGCGGATGTTATCTGTGCGGAAGCCGGTGGACCTGCACCGGGTGTCGGCTGTGCCGGACGTGGAATCATCACAGCATTGGAAAATCTTGAAAAGAAAGGCATTTATGAAAAATATCAACCGGATGTTGTGCTCTATGATGTTCTGGGAGATGTCGTCTGCGGCGGATTCTCCATGCCCATGCGGGACGGTTACGCCGATAAAGTATTTATTATTACATCCGGGGAAAATATGGCGATTTATGCAGCCGCAAACATTGCCATGGCTGTTCAGCATTTCCAGGAACGGAATTATGCACAACTTGGCGGCATTATTTTAAATCAGAGAAACGTGAAGAACGAACTGGAAAAAGTCCAGGAATTATGCAAAGATCTTGACACTTCCCTGGTTGGTACACTCAGCCGGAGCGAGACCGTCCAGGAGGCGGAAGAACTGCGTCAAACTGTCATGCAGGCATTCCCGGAAAGTGAAATGGCGCAAGAATACAGAATTCTGGCGGAGCAGATTCTAGAAGTCTGTCAAAAAAATTATCAGGAGGAATCTGTATGCTGAAACGAATTGGACAAGAAATTGACCTCTCCGACGCAATGACAACCATCCGGCACGCTGCATTTCCCTCGCCGTTCCAATCGGAACTGGAATACAGTTGCTCGGCACGTGGCACATGGAATATCGTGCATACAGGATTTTTAGTGCCGGAATCACATGAAATTTTCGTCTGTGCCGCCGGCTGTCTCCGTGGTGTGGTACTGACAGCAGCGGAATGCGGACTCTCCGGGAGATTTTCCACAATTGAAATCCGGGAGGAAAACGTTCTTGACGGCGAAATGGAAGAATTGCTAATTAACGGCGTTTCAGATATTATCCGACAACTCCCGAAACGTCCCAGAGCCGTACTTGTCTATACAAGCTGTATTCATCATTTTATCGGCTGCGACATAATGCTTTGCTATAAAATTCTGCGGGAACGTTTTCCGGATATAGATTTCACGGATTGTTACATGAATCCGATCATGCGAAAAAGCGGACTGACGCCGGATCAGACGATGAGAAGACAGCTTTACAGCTTATGGCATCAGCCGAAATCCGGACAAAATCCTCGAAAAATAAACATAATCGGCAATAATCTGCCAACTTGGAAAAATTCAGAATTATACGAACTTGCTAAGATAGCCGGCTATGATCTGACAGAAATTCATGACTGCAAGAATTATGCGCAATATCAGGATATGGCATCTGCATCCGCAAATCTTTGTTATAATCCTGTTGCAAAAGCGGCCGGAGAAATGCTCGCAGAAAAATATCATCAAAAATTGCTC
Source organism: uncultured Ruminococcus sp. (assembly GCA_947177935.1). Taxonomy (GTDB): domain Bacteria; phylum Bacillota; class Clostridia; order Oscillospirales; family Ruminococcaceae; genus UBA3855. Next base: position 2,453 of record CAMWWG010000193.1, read on the forward strand.
TATCTCCCTGTCAGCTATTCTTACCAAGAAATCCGGGAAGTTCTTGCAGAATATGCAAAATTTTTAAATATTCCCCTGCCGGATTACGCTGACCTGATGGCAGAATGTGAACAGAAAGCAGAATCTCTTAAAAAACTAATTGGTGATACGCCGATTATGATTGATTACACAGCGACAAACCGTCCGTTAAGCCTAGCAAAATTCCTGCTGACGCATCATTTTAATGTAATCCGGATTTATGCGGACAGTTTCACGCAGGAAGAATTTCAGGACTTCAACTGGCTGCAAGAAAATTACCCGGATTTAGAGATTTTTGCAACGATTCAAGTTAAAATGCGGATGATTCCAAGAGAATGCTCAAAAAAGACACTTGCAATCGGGCAGAAAGCGGCTTACTTCCTGAATACGCCATATTTTATAAATATGATAGACAATAATGGTTTCTGGGGATTTTCCGGAATTCTTGGATTTTTGGAATTACTCGAAGATGCGTTCCTGCATGAAAAAGATACAAGAAAACTTGTCCAGATCAAGGGCGTGGGGTGTGGTAC
>CAMWWG010000194.1 GCA_947177935.1 uncultured Ruminococcus sp.
CATGTGTTCCACTGCGCCGGACGCATGTTTCATATAATTATAGAAAATAAAATCCTGATCGCATGTCACTTTTCCATTCTGTCCCAACAGGAACGCCGCCGCATCCAAGTCGAAATCATAACCGCCGTCATAACGGTTTGTGTCCCATCCCAGACCAACCAGTAATTTGGACAGACCAGGATTGCCCTTTGTCAGATCCACTTTCTGCCCTTTAATTAAACCAACTGCCATTTGAATACCTCCAATTTTCTGAATTTTTTTGAATTTTCTGCATCCTGATCCGGTTCAGGGTCTGCACCCGGATCAGAATATTCAGAAATTTAATTATTATTTTTTCTCAGCCGGTGCTTTTCCGCTCCCCATAATCAGCTTGCGGATTAAATCCACCGGAATAATCGTCAGCGCCATGATTAATAACAAGCCCCACTCTTTGCCGTTCAATCCGTAGCAATTCAGAATACTTCCGCCGACATATGTCATGATGATCTGGATCACTGTAATACCGCCCATGACTTTCAAAAATCCGGAATTACCGCCGATATTGTCAAACAGATTCAGTTTGGGCGTTCTCGCATTGAATGCGTTAAACACAGCAATCAGAATAAAGAATGTGAAGTAACCAGTCAGCAGATAAGATTTGCCGTCAACATCCGGTCTGAACCAGTCTTTCATGAATTGAGATGTGATAAAGAACATGCTCAGACCAACAGACCACGCAGCACCGACGAGAATCTCAGACCACATGTATTTGCTGACAATTGCCTCATCACGGCGTTTCGATTTCTCGTTCATATATTCTTTCAAAGCCGGTTCGCCGCCGAATGCCAACGCTGCGAGTGTATCCATAACAAGATTTACCCACAGAATCTGCGTAATCGTCAAAGGCGGATCCATTTGCAGGAATGGACAAATAAAGCTTACCAACACTGCGGCAACATTAATTGTCAATTGGAAAATAATAAATTTCCGGATGCTATTAAAAATCGTTCTACCGAACAGAATTGCTTTCTCAATGGATAAGAAATTATCATCTAGGATCACAATCTCACTGGCTTCTTTTGCAACTTCCGTACCGCCGCCCATCGCAAAGCCAACATCGGCTTTTTTCAATGCCGGAGAGTCATTCACACCGTCGCCCGTCATACCGACAACCAGATCCAGTTCCTGTGCAATTCTGACAAGACGGCTCTTGTCCGTCGGAAGTGCACGTGCGACAACTCTTAATTTCGGCATAATCTTCTTGACTTCTGCATCGCTCATTGCAGACAATTCATCAGAAGTCAATCTGACATCCTGCTCACTCTTAATAATTCCAGCTTCTTTGGCGATTGCCACAGCCGTTTCTTTTCTGTCGCCTGTAATCATGACAACCTGCACGCCGGCTTTCTGTACTTCCGCAATTGCCTGGATAGATTCGGGTCGAACATCATCACGGATGCCGACAATGCCGACCAGCGTCCATTCACCGCCAGGCATGGAATCTTCCGGCATTTTTGCATCACTAACAGCGAATGCCAGCACACGAATGGCACGGACTGCCAGACTGTCAATTTTCTGCACCATAGCTTTTGCATCAAACGGCTTTTTATTGCCATTCTGGTCATAATAATACTTGCATTTGTCAATAATTTTTTCCGGTGCGCCCTTAATCAATGTACCGTTCACATCACCCTGGACTTCTGCAAGCGAGAATTTATTAGAACTATTGAACGGGAGCGTTCCCAGAATCTGAATCTGATCCTGTGATTCATCGTCTTTCACAAAATTCAACAAAGCACGCTCTGTCATATTGCCGCCGACTGCCTGTTTCTTTGCGCCCTGACCAGAAATCACAGCACTTGTATTTTTCAGGATGCTTGTCCGTAATAACAAACTTTGCGCATTTCCTAATTTTGAAAAGCTGTCATAGTCATTACCTGCGCCATCTGCGAATACAACAACTTCCAGTTGTCCCTTTGTGATCGTACCTGTCTTATCACTCATGAGCAGATTTAAACTGCCGGCTGTCTCGATACCGGAATTTTTCCGGACTAATACATTCTCTTTGAGCATTTTGCCCATGTTCTGCGCTGATACAATCGCAATCATCAGCGGCAAGCCTTCCGGCACTGCCATAACGATAATAATCACTGCCAGAATTACAGCTTCTACTAAATCTGCAAAAATATGCACACCACCGGAGAAATACGCCGTACCGCCTGCCTGGATGATTTTCTGCACCATGAATGCCACAGCAATTGCGCCGCCGCCTGCATAACCGAATATACTGATCTGATTGGCAAGCTTGCTGAGCTTTAATTTCAAAGGTGTATCTCTGTCTTCCTCTGCCTGCAACTCTTTTGCAATTTCACCATAGATTGTCTTATCGCCGATCACAGTCGTTTGCATGACGGCATTCCCGGAACAGACCACCGCACCACGGAATACTTTGTGGGGATGGAGGAAGTCCCGGCTGTCACCGTCCTTCACTTCTTCGTCAGCCGTTTTCTTAGCCTCTTCAGATTCACCGTTCAAAACAGACTGATCTACTTTGATATTGCCATCAATGATGATACCGTCCGCCGGAATCTTGTCACCGGACTGCAACAGCACAGCATCACCAATAACAATCTCATCAATCGGAATTTCGACAATTTCACCATTTCTGTAAACCTTGCACTTAATTTGAGATGCTTCTGCCTGCAATGCCTGGAATGCATTCTCATTTCTGTATTCTGAAAACGTAGAAACAAATGTTGCAATCAGAATTGCCACGGCAATACCAATGGTCTCTACCCAAGATGCCTCTCCCATAATGGCGAACACAACATTGATAATCAGCGCCACAAGCAGAATCTTAATCATAGGGTCATTAAAATTCCCCAGGAGTTTCTGCATGAAGCTTTCGGACGCCTGCTCGCTCATCCTGTTCGTGCCGTATTTTTCACGGGATTGCTGCACCTGACTGTCCGACAGACCGGTAATTTTCTTCATAAGAACTCTCCTTTTTAAAATTTTAAGA
>CAMWWG010000195.1 GCA_947177935.1 uncultured Ruminococcus sp.
TTGTTTAATAAATCTATAACAATTTTTTAAAAAATATGGTATAATAAAAATAGAAGTCTATGAAAAAAGAATCAAGGAGGTAAATTATGGAATTTCAACAGAATGATCGGGTAGTTTATAAAAGTGCAGGGGTCTGCGAAGTGCTCGGTGTAGAGACACAAAGCATGGATGGAGAAAATGAGGTTTTATATTATAAGCTAAAACCTGTTTCAGATGCCAATTCTACATATTATATTCCAGTTGCATCCGAAAAGGAGAAACTGCGCAAGTTGTTAACCAAAGATGAAGTCATGGAATTAATTGACAGCATGTCCGGGAAAGAGCCAGAAGAGAAAATCTGGTCGGACAACCGTCGAGAGCGTCGGGAAATCTACACACAGATTCTGAAAGGAGATGATCAGAAAGCATTGGTGCAGTTAATTTCATCGCTATATTTCCGGAAGCAAAGTTCAGAAGCACGAGGGCGGCGTTTTTCATCCATGGATGAAACGGCTATGAAGAATGCGGAAAATCTGATGATCCAGGAATTTGCGGCAGTATTGGAAATGAATCCAGAAGAAATCCGAAATTTGATCAGTCAGCGTTTTGATACAGAGGAATAATTTCTGTATTTATGATTATGTTAGTAATTAGAATAAATTTCAGATAGATTGAAAAATATCTCTTGCTGTTTGGGATGAAAACAGGCAGGAGATATTTTTTTAAGATTTGTATAAATCTGGAAAAAGTCCGGAATAGTGCTTGACTTTGGGAATGATTTCTGGTATAATAAAACAATAGCATAAAAAGAATAAGAAAGGAGATTTCCCATGAAAAAAGCAAAAAGATGTTTTTTTGTCTGCATTCTGGGCTGTCTTGCGCTAGGCTATACGGCATGTAGTGAACAGAATGATTCTGCTATGTCGGATTCTGTCGGAACAATCGAGACTATTCCCATGTTTGAGACAATTCCTGCTATGACGGTTACAGCTTTAGCTGAGACAACGACATCTGCAACGGAACAAACACAGACAACGAGTTCTGAAATTACTGAGACAACAACGAGTTCGACTGAAATCATAACAACGACAACGGAAACGACGACAGAAACGACAACAACAGAAATGACAACGGAGACGACGACGGAAACCACAACGACAACCATTCCTCCTGGAGCAATTGCATCAGCACCGGAAACAGCACCATCATTCACCACAGAGACAATCACAACGGGACAATTATTCACATCTGGCATCTGGTGGGCGACAGGCACAAACGGAGACAGATATTTTTATTTTCAGGCGACAGATCCTCAGGGAAGTTTCCGGGATCAGGAGAATGGTATCTGGCAGGAATTCACTTATGAAATAAATGGAAATTCCGTTACATTCTACATTGGCAGTACGGCAGATTCCACGCAGGCAAGCGTGAATTTCACAGACAGCCGGACGGCTTTCATTACCTGGCAGAACGGTAGTTCCGAGACGTTAGTTTATCAGAATGCCGGCGGATTTGATACATTCCAGTATTACAGCAATCTTCAGTTATGCGAAATGGCATTGGATTACTATGAAACGCAGAACGGCTATCGTCCGCAGGATGTGGATGCTGTCATTCAATCGGATGGGAAAATTCTGGTGCAGCTTTATGATAATCTGGATCAGATGAATTACACGGCAGCCTCTTACATCCTGGACAGATTTACGGCACAGGGGACGGATTCGCAAGGGAATTCTGTGAATCTAGCGAAATCATAAAAATTATATAAAAATGCTCCAGTGTGTGAAGTATAGTAATACATTGGGGAATTTTTTATGATAAATAAACAATTTTCCAGTCCAGGATTTGCTTAGGATTCTTTCTTGGAATAAAATTCGGCCAAAATCATTTCGCAGACGTTAGAGAATTCAATGGCATAATTTTCATTTCTGCTCCTGTGAAATTCCAAATTACCAAATTCTGCAGTTTTTATTACAATTTTGCAGAGATTTGTGGAAAATTCTTCATTTTTGTTTTGATGTAATTCCCATTTTCCCATGTGCATGGAACAGAACACATTGAGAAATTCTTTTTCCATGGGGAGTTCCTCTGTCATGTTTGCCGGATCAGTCAGCATATCTGCAAAAATCGTCCCGGAATTCTGATTTTTTGCAGTAATGGCAACCAGGATTTCAATTTCCTTATCTTGTAAGTTATGATTCAAATCCATCCGAACATGTTGTTTGAGCTTGGGATCATGACAGCAAAGCAGGAAGGAGCTTAAAATAGACACACAGAAAAATTTTCTGTTTTCATAGAGAAATTCAGTCTGAACATTCCCGGTGATATTTTGCTGTGTCTCATCTACAGTGATGTCAACAAGCTGTTGATCAATCCGGAATTCTGTTTGACAGCGCAGAATTTCTCCGATATTTCTGATAATTTCCTGTAATTCACTTCTGATCCAAAGTACTTCTCTTTCCGTTTTGAAATTTGCCCGGTCAAGTAATTGTTGCATATAGGGGATTCTATTCTGGACACGATAAATAGAGCGCATTCTGTGCAGCAAGTGATCCTGATTCCAGAAATTTTTTTTATGATGTTCATATTCCAACTTATCTGTGAATCCATTTAAAACCTGTGTAGTCTTGGGAAATATCTGACAAAGTGTACGGAAGATTTTTTCTGACGAGGACGTTGGTCTCATTACCAGAATTCTGCCGTTGTATTCCCGATAACAGGCAAGCTCACCGACGAACCGGCTTGCATTCCAGTAAACTTCTTTTTTGGCATCTTCCCAGGAATCCCGTGGGACTTGCAGAAATTCGGGGATGTCCTTTTCACAATCATAGACACATGTTCCCCAGATAATCTGCCAGTTTTCGTCTAGAATCCAGAGAAAATCTCCCATTGAACGGGAAAAATCTTTCAGTACTTTCAATGTTTCCGGTTTCATTATATCCGCCCTCCATTTTTTGAATTAATTTTCATTTATTTTAATAAAATCATCTCTTACTATGTATATC
>CAMWWG010000196.1 GCA_947177935.1 uncultured Ruminococcus sp.
GAACAAGTCGGTATTTTCAATGTGACGTTTGAGCCGGGATTCCGCAATAACTGGCATATCCACCATGGAGACAAGGGCGGCGGACAGATCTTAATTTGCATGGCAGGACGTGGCTGGTATCAGGAATGGGGCAAAGCACCGCAGGAACTCCATGCAGGTGATGTGGTGAACATCCCGGCGAAAGTGAAACACTGGCACGGCGCAGCGGCGGACAGTTGGTTCAGTCATCTTGCAGTAGAAGTCCCCGGAGAGAACGGCAAAACAGAATGGTGTGAAGCTGTTTCAGATGAAGAATATCACAAATTAAAATAATAAATCTAAATCCAGAACATGAAAAGTTTTTACTGCCTGATTCTTACGGATACAGATCTATGTGAAGATTTTTTGATTGGAATTTTTTCAGACAAAACAGAAGCTGAGAAAATTGCGGCGTATTATCTGACAAGCGTGCAGGGACTTTGTGAATATCCCTGTACTGAGCGAATTGTGAAAAAATATATCGCAGAACTTCCCTTAGAAACAGATGTTGCTACTAAAATCGATAAAGTATGGATTGTACAGGGATGGAATGTCAACGAAGACTATGATGAAATTGCTGTCATAGAAAGTAATTTATATCTGACAAAAGAAAGGGCAGAGCAAGAACTACATTTGATGCAGAAAGATTACGTTAGAACTGAGTGGGCAGTAGATTGTTGGAAAATTGGAAAATTAAACTGGACAGATGGTTTTATCAGAGTCTGAATTTAATAAAAAAAGATAGGATATTTAGCTCCTCTGTGAAAATTAAATCCACAGAGGAGCTTCTTTCTTCCATTCTTCTTTTGTCAGATAACTTGTATGCCCAATTCTAATTTCATGCAGGAGTGGTACTTCCACTGCATCACAGGTATGATGAAAACGAAATCCAAGTTTTTCCTGTACACGTTTAGACTTTGTATTTCCGTCATAATATCCGCACCAGATAATATTCATATGTAAATCTTCAAAGCCATGACGAATGAGTTCTCTTGCTGCTTCCGGAATAAGTCCCTTTCCCCAGAAAGGCTTACCAATCCAGTAACCGAGTTCGCATTCATCGTTCTTGTCTGTCATATCTGTGTGACCATTCAGCATTAATTCAATCGCACCAACAGCAATATTATCAGTTTTCAGACAGACAGCATAACATTCTTTTCCACAGAAAACATGCCGGATCACATCGAGACTTTCTGCAACATTTTTATGTGATGGCCAACCAGCAGGATATCCAATATCAGGGTCTTTTGCATATTGATAAAGAGATTTTGCATCTGTTTCTTCCCAGGGACGGAGAAGTAATCTTTCTGTTTCTAGTACCATTCTCATCACCATTTTCTTATTTTTATAGGATTCAAGTCAAACAAGCATTTCAGATATTATTATTTTACAATTCTCGACATCAAAAGTACCATTTCACAATGCGAAGTACGAGCAAACAGGTCAACAGCACCGGCTTTCCGGATCTGATAGCCATATTCTGAAAAAAGTGCAGCATCCCTGGCGCAGGTTGCTGCGTTGCAGGAAATCATGATAATTTTATCCGGCTGCATGTCGGCCACTGCCACAATTGCCGCAGAATCGCAACCTTTCCGGGGAGGATCGAGAATCACGACATCCGGATGAAGTTGCTGCCGTGCAAATTCTCCGGCAATCATACCGGCATCGCCGCAATAGAATTCCGCATTGGTAATCTGACTGCGCTGTGCGTTTTCTCTGGCATTTTCAACTGCCTGGGGAATGATTTCTACGCCGATCAATTTCCGGACGCTGTCCGCCATAGAAAGTCCGATTGTACCAGCTCCACAGTACAAATCCAACAATAATTCATTACCCTGGAACTCTGCGTATTCCTTAGCAAGCGAATAAAGTCTTTCTGCCTGTGCTGTATTCACCTGATAAAATGATTGCGGAGAAATGTGAATCTGATTGCCGCACATGGTATCCGTAATAAAATTTTGCCCTGCAAGAACTTCTACAGTCTTTCCCATAATCACATTTGTTTTTGCAGGATTGACAGATTCACAGATGCTAATAATTTCAGGAAATTGTTTCCGCAATGCAGCGAGAAAATTTAACTTCTTCCGGATAGAAACTTTAGTCACGAAGCAAAGCATGATTTCTCCGGAATGATAGCCTTTTCTCAGATAGATATGCCGAAGTTCCCCGGTGTGGGATTGTTCTTCATAAGCAGAAACGTGAGCATTCTGTAATGCCGGGAGCAGATATTCCAAGATTTCTCGGAAAATTTCCGGATGCAGAGAACAGTCAGTATAAGGAATTACTCTGTGACTATGTTTCGCATAGAAACCGCAGACTAATTTTCCGTTCTGCGTAGCAACAGGATATTGTGCCTTGTTTCTATAATGGGAAATTTCCGGACTCCCCAGGATTGGTTCAAAAACAGGGTGCAATTTGCCAATTCTGTCAAAGGCATCCTGAACAAATCCAGATTTGTAATGCAATTCGGTGGAATAATCCACATGACGGAACGTACAGCCGCCGCACTGCCGGAACACAGGGCAATCCGGATTGACACGACCAGCTCCGGGGATCAGCAATTCCTGGATGATACCAAACGCATAATTTTTCAATACTTTGACAATTTTAATTTTTAATTGATCGCCGACGGCTGTCACTGGTACAAAGACAGCAAAGCCGTCAATCCGGCAGACGCCGTTTCCCTCCGCCGTCATACCAGTAATTTCTGTTTCATAGATTTCATTTTTTTTCAGTAGCATCCGGGAATTCTCCTTTATTTATTAATTTAATTTATATTTTATAATTTTTCTAATTCTTTGATAATCTTTTCTTTTTTCTGCATTAATTTTTCAAAATCCTTAATATATTCATAGGGAAATTTATAATTCATAATCCGGGTAATATTGCCATCCGGGTGGATTATCTTATTGGATGCGCCGCATCGTTCGCCAAGAATTGTCTGCGTTTGATCCATAATC
>CAMWWG010000197.1 GCA_947177935.1 uncultured Ruminococcus sp.
ATTACTTACGGTACAAATAACGAATTTGGTTTTGACTATCTGCGTGACAACATGGTTACTTACAAAAAAGATATGGTACAACGTGCCCCGAATTTTGCAATTGTCGATGAAGTAGACTCTATCCTGATTGACGAGGCAAGAACACCATTAATCATTTCCGGACAAGGCGACAAATCCACGGAATTATACACGCTTGTGGATAAATTTGTCAAGACACTTACACCGATTACGGTTGTCGAAATGGATGACAAAGTCGATCAGGAAGAAATCAGCGAAGATGCGGATTATATCATTGATGAAAAAGCCAAGACAGCGACAATTACAAGACGTGGTGTGGAAAAGGCAGAGAAACATTTCCATGTGGAAAATCTGATGGCACAGGAAAATTTAACGCTCCTGCATCATATCAACCAGGCTCTGAAAGCCGTGGGCGTTATGCGAAACGATATTGATTATATCGTGGAAGACGACGAAGTTATCATTGTAGACGAATTCACGGGACGGAAAATGCTCGGCAGACGGTTCAATGACGGTCTGCACCAGGCAATCGAAGCCAAAGAGGGCGTAAAAGTCCAGCGTGAATCCAAAACACTTGCGACAATCACATTCCAGAATTATTTCAGGCTCTATGCAAAACTCTCCGGTATGACCGGTACAGCTATGACCGAAGAAGACGAATTTAAAGAAATTTACAAGTTGGATGTGATTGCCATCCCGACGAATAGACCCGTCCAGAGAATTGACCATCCCGACCAGGTTTATCGTTCTGAAAAAGGCAAGTTTCTGTCAATTATTGACCAGATTGCAGAGTGCAACAAAAAGGGACAACCTGTTCTAGTTGGTACAATTTCTATTGAAAAATCCGAAATGCTGTCGCAGTTATTGAAGAAACGTGGCATCAAGCATGAAGTACTGAATGCGAAATATCACGCAAAAGAAGCCGAAATTGTCGCACAGGCAGGCAAGCTCGGCGCTGTCACCATTGCGACGAATATGGCAGGACGTGGTACGGATATTATCCTCGGCGGTAACGCAGAATTCACATCTCGTGCAGAGCTTAAAAAATTACAGAAACCAAATGGCGAACAGCTTTATGATGATGCGGTCATCAATGAGGCGATTGGCTTTGCGGACACAGAAAATCCCGAAATTCTGGAGGCACGTGAAGTTTATCGGAAACTTTATGAAAAATATGATGCCAAAGTCAAAGAATCGGCAGTAGCTGTCCGGGATGCCGGCGGGCTGTTTATCATTGGTACGGAACGGCATGAATCCCGTCGAATTGATAACCAGCTCCGTGGTCGTTCCGGTCGTCAGGGTGACCCCGGTGAAAGCCGCTTCTTCCTGTCTGTCGAAGATGACCTGATGCGAATTTTTGCAGGCGACCGGATGGAGAACGTTATGAAATCCCTGAATGTGGAAGAAACACAGCCGATTGAAAGCAAATGGCTTACGAAAATCATTGCATCTTCCCAGAAAAAAGTGGAGGGCAGAAATTTCAGTATCCGTAAAAATACGCTCAATTATGATGATGTCATGAACGCACAGCGTGAAATTATCTACAAACAGCGTGCACAGGTTCTGGACGGCGAAGATCTTCATGAGTCCGTTCTCAAAATGATGGAAGAACTTGTCACAAGCGTAACAGAACAGTATCTTGCAGAAGAAGACGTTCAGGAAGGTTGGAATCTGACCGGACTGCGGGATTATTTCTACGGTTGGCTACTTGGTGACGGAGAACTTGTCTATTCCGAAGAAGAATTACTTCAGCAGACGAAGACAAGCATCACACAGTATTTAACTGACAGAATCAAAGCAAAATATGCCGAAAAAGAACAGCTCTATGGAGAAAAAATCGTCCGTGAGCTGGAACGGGTTGTCATGCTCCGTGTGGTCGATACAAAATGGATGGCACACATTGATGACATGCAGGAACTCAAACGTGGCATTTCCCTGCGGAGCTATGGACAGAAAAATCCAGTTGTTGAATATCGTTATGAAGGTTTTGAAATGTTTGATGCCATGATAGAAAGTATTCGGGAAGAAGCCATCCGGATGCTGATGACAATTCAGGTACAGCAGAACGAAGCGCCACAGAGAGCACAGGTGCTTCGTCCGAACGCACCAAATGCCGGTTCTCCGGAATTAAAGAAAAATAATAGTTAAAATGAATAGCTAGCAGCTCCCTGCGCTGATCCGGGGAGCTGTTCTGCTAAGGGGTGAGTCTTTTTAAAATTATGAATTATATGAATTTTGCAGCGTTCTATGATTCTCTCACACAGAATGTCAATTATCCGAAACGAGCCCAGCGACTGGATTTTTTAATCCGGAACTATCTTCGGACAGAAACGGACGGCAAACTTCTGTTGGATCTTGCCTGCGGAAGCGGTTCGCTCAGTGAATCGCTTGCCAGGCTCGGCTATGATGTCATTGGCGTGGATAATTCTCCGGAAATGCTCAACCAGGCAATGCAGAAAAAATTCCGGAGCGGTCTGCCGATTCAATATCTTTGCCAGGACATGCGGGAACTTGACATGTTCGGGACAATTGATGTTACAGTGTGTATGCTTGACAGTCTGAATCATCTGAATTCCCTGGAAGACATCCGGAAAGTATTTGTGCGTGTTTCGTTATTCGCACAGCCAGGCGGATTATTCATCTTTGACATGAATACGCTCTATAAACACCATGAAATTTTAAATCATCAGATTTTTCTTTATGACACAGAAGAAGTGTTCTGTATCTGGGAGAATCGCCTGAAAAATGATACTGTGGAAATGCAGCTGACTTTTTTTGAAAATTCAGAACAGGATCAATGCTATTATCGGACGGACGAATTCATCACGGAAACAGCTTATCCCGTGGAACAGATCATAGAAATTCTAGAATCCGCCGGACTGGAATTGCTGGAATTATTTGATGCGGATCAGAATCTGGACACGCCGGAACGCCTGTCTCCCGTATCAGAACAAACAC
>CAMWWG010000198.1 GCA_947177935.1 uncultured Ruminococcus sp.
CAAGACCAAAGCCGATGCTCGATGCCTGGTTTGAAAATGCCGGCATTACACAGGAAGAAGAAATTACCGATACGCTCGAAAAAAATTACCTCCCCTACGCCATGAGCGTGATTATCTCCAGAGCGCTCCCCGAAATTGACGGTTTCAAGCCGTCCCACAGAAAATTGTTATATACCATGTATAAAATGGGCTTATTGAATACCCAAAGGACAAAATCTGCCAATGTCGTCGGACAGACCATGCGCCTGAATCCCCACGGCGATCAGGCAATCTATGAAACCATGGTCAGACTTACCAGAGCCAATGAATGCTTGCTGCATCCCTATGTAGATTCTAAAGGCAATTTCGGCAAGCATTACTCCAGAGATATGGCATTTGCGGCATCCCGTTACACAGAAGTCAAGCTCGCACCTATCTGTGAGGCATTATTCAGTGAAATTGACAAGGAAACTGTCGATTTCATTCCGAATTATGATAATACAATGTTAGAACCGGCACTACTTCCGGCCACGTTTCCTTCCATCCTTGTCAATGCCAACATGGGCATTGCTGTGTCCATGGCAAGCAATATCTGTCCGTTCAATTTGGCGGAACTCTGCGAAACTTGTATTGCATTGATGAACAATCCGGAACACGATATCATATCGACATTGAAAGGACCAGATTTTCCATCCGGCGCTTATTTATTATATGATGAGACAGAATTAAGAAAAGTCTACGACACCGGCAGGGGCAGTCTTAAACTCCGTGCCAAATGGCATTATGATAAAAACGCCGGTTGCATTGAAATCACGGAAATCCCCTACACGACAACATTAGAGGCAATCAAAGATAAAATCACGGAACTGAGCAAATCTGGAAAGCTCCGGGAAGTCTCCTACGCCCGTGATGAAATCGACGTGAATGGTTTCCGGCTTGCCATTGATGTGAAACGCAACACGGACGTCGAAAAATTAATGCAGAAATTATTCCGGCTCACGCCGTTGCAGGACAATTTCGGCTGTAATTTTAATATTTTAATCGGCAATACACCCAAAGTCATGGGCATTCGTGAAATTCTCACGGAATGGATCGCATTCCGGCATGAATGCGTCCGCCGCCGGGTGGCGTTTGATCTTAACAAAAAGAAAGACAGACTGCATTTATTACTGGGTTTGCAGAAAATTTTACTGGATCTGGACAAAGCCATCCACATCATCCGGGAAACACCCAAAGAATCGCTTGTCATTGAGAATTTAATTGCCGGATTTGCGCTTGATGAAACCCAGGCAGAACATGTCGCAGAAATCAAATTAAGACATCTCAACCGGGAATATATTTTAAATAAACTCAAAGATATTGAGAATTTAACATCTGATATTGCTGATATGGAGGACATTCTTGCCAATCCTGCCAGAATCCGGAAAATTATTATCAAAGAACTCCGGGAAACTGCAAAAAAATACGGTCAGCCCCGAAAAACAGAATTTTACATGCCTACGGATGCCGATGAGAGTCTTCCGGAAGACGATCAGCCGGACTATCCTGTGCATTTCTTCCTCACAGAAGAAGGCTATTTCAAGAAAATTACACCGTTATCGCTCCGGATGGGCGGCGAACAGAAACTGAAAGAAAATGATGTGATAATCTACCAAGCCGAGGGCATGAACAAAACAGAATTATTATTTTTCACAAATAAAGCCCAGGTGTACAAAATCCGTGCCAGTGCGTTCGACGATTGCAAGGCAAGTCTGCTTGGCGAATATATCCCAGTAAAACTCGGTTTTGAAGAAGAAGAAAAAATCATTGGCATCACGGCGACTTCAGATTATTCGGGCAAATTATTATTTGTTTTTGAAAACGGCAAAATTTCTAAAATTCCATTGTCTGCCTACATGACGAAAACCAATCGGCGGAAATTAACAGCAGCATTCAGCGACAAATCCCCCGTGCTACAGATCATTTTTCTGCCGGAAGATACAGATATTCTGCTGCGATCCAATGCAAACAAAGCCATTCTCGTTCACACAGAACTAATTTCCGAAAAAGCAACCCGAAGCTCTCAGGGAATTCAGGTGATGACACTCAAACCCCGGCAGAAAATGATTTCAGCCGAAATTCCGGATTCTGAACAATTAGCAACACTGTTATATTACCGGGTGCAGAATATTCCGGCAATTGGAAGAACAGCCAAAACCCTGGATGATACAGATCAGCTTTCTTTTATTTAAAATTATTGATAATTTAATTAAAAAAACCGCCTGTTTCCGGGATTCTGAAAATCCCGGGGAAACAGGCGAAAATTTTTGAATATTCTGCAAATTTCCGGAAATAATTATACTAGAAAATCTATAATTATTCCTTAACACCACCGAGCGCAACGCCTGCGATGATGAACTTAGAAAGCGCGATGTAAACTACTACAATCGGCACAATGGACAATGCGATACACAGATAGTTGACACCATAGTTGACGTCTTTATCAAACTGGAGTACCTTGGAAACCATGATCGGCACTGTCATCATCTTGTCATTTTTCAAGATCATGTTCTGTGTGTAGTAGTTGTTCCAGTTCTGTACGAATGCAAAGATTGCCTGTACAGCCATTGCCGGCTTCATCAGCGGCATTGCAACGGAGATGAATGTTCTGAACTCGCTGCATCCGTCAATTCTCGCAGCTTCTACAATAGAAAGCGGGAATGTGGATTTCAATGACGAGTGCATGAAGAAGATAACCGCCGGAGCGGCAATCGCCGGGACAATCAACGGAATGAAGTTGTTAATCAGGTTCAGGGAATACATGAATCTTACGAAACCTGCGGAAGATACCTGCACCGGAATCATCATAACACCGATGATAAATGTATAAGCAGCGCTATTGAGTTTGAAATCATAAACAACCAGACCATAAGCCGTCAGTGCAGAGAAGAACACTGTCAGAAGTGTTGTACAT